>NZ_JBOGBT010000098.1:0-3308 GCF_051656365.1 Silvania sp.
CTGTTAAAAGGCAACGCCACGTTACCCTCACGATCGACGGCAATCAGGCCGCCGCTGCCGTCGAGAGCGGGAAGTTTTTCCATCACCACCCGCTCGCAGGCTTCGGCCAGGCTTAAGCCGCCGTAGTCCATCAGCGCCGCAATGTCATAGGCCGCCAGGGTGCGGATAAACACCTCGCCGGTGCCGGTACAGGAGACCGCCACGCTGGCGTTATTGGCGTAGCAGCCCGCGCCGGGTATGGGAGTGTCGCCCACCCGTCCCGGGAGTTTATTGGTCATCCCGCCCGTCGACGTAGCCGCCGCCAGGTTCCCGGCCTTGTCCAGCGCCACGGCGCCGACGGTGCCGGTTTTGCTGGATTCGTCCAGCGGGGCGGCGTGGTCGAGACGAACATCACCTGCACCGCGCGCCGCCAGCAGCTGCTGGTAGCGCTCGGGGGTGGAAAAGATCTCCGGCGAAACGGATTCCATGCCATGGTCGAAGGCAAATTTCTCGGCGCCCTCGCCCACCAGCAGCACGTGCGGGCTTTGCTCCATCACCAGCCGCGCGGCCAGTACGGGGTTGCGCAGGTGGCTGACCCCCGCCACGGCACCGGCTTTCAGGGTAATGCCGTCCATGACGCAGGCATCCAGCTCATGGGTTTCGTCGCGGGTAAAGACCGCGCCAATCCCTGCATTGAACAACGGGCACTCCTCCAGCAGGCGCACCGCTTCGGTCACCACATCCAGCGCGCTCTCGCCCGCCTCCAGCATTCGCTGACCGTTTTCCACTATCGACGAAAGCGCCTCAACATAGCGCTGCTCTTGCGCCTGACTGAGCTGCGCCCGGGTAATCGCCCCTGCGCCGCCATGAATTGCGATGACTGCATTCCCCATTCACTTCACCTTTGCGCGCTGAATTGCCGCTTTTTCTATAAATATCATTATCGTTGCCGGAGTTTCAGATAATTTTTGAATATAGAAAGACGCAACCGTGATGTAAAGGGTAAGCCCATGGTGTCATACAGTTAACGGCACTTTTCTGCCATAATGAGCGCCTTCGCTATTACCGCGCTGGAGTAACCCATGGATTTTACCGCCGGACTGATGCCGCTTGAGACGGCTCTCACCCAGATGCTCGCGAGCATTACCCCGCTGTCAGAACAGGAAACGCTGCCGCTGCTGAGCTGTTTTGGCCGCGTCACCGCCGCTGATATTGTCTCGCCGCTCAACGTCCCGGGTTTTGATAACTCGGCGATGGATGGCTATGCCGTACGACTGGCGGATCTGGTGGCAGGCACTCCCCTGCCGGTGGCGGGCAAAGCCTTTGCCGGGCAACCCTTCCACGGTGAATGGCCAGCCGGAAGTTGCATCCGCATTATGACCGGTGCCCCGGTTCCCGCGGGCTGCGATGCGGTGGTGATGCAGGAAGAGACCGAACAGGCTGACAACGGCGTGCGGTTCACCGCCAGCGTTAAGGCAAACCAGAATATCCGTCGCAGCGGAGAGGACATCACCCAGGGCGCCACCGTTTTTGCGGCGGGGACCCGGTTGACCGTGGCCGAACTGCCGGTGCTGGCTTCGCTGGGTATTGCCAGTGTTGCGGTGGTGCGTAAAGCGCGCGTCGCGGTGTTCTCCACTGGCGATGAACTGCAACTCCCGGGCCAGCCGCTGGCAGAGGGGCAGATCTACGACACCAACCGCCTGGCGGTGCATCTGATGCTGGAGCAGCTCGGCTGTGAGGTGATTAATCTCGGCATTATTCCTGACGATCCGCAGCAGCTACGCGCCGCGTTCCTGGAAGCAAACCGCATCGCCGACGTGGTACTTAGCTCTGGCGGCGTGTCGGTGGGCGAAGCAGATTACACCAAAACCATTCTTGATGAGCTGGGCGAAATTGGGTTCTGGAAACTGGCCATCAAGCCGGGCAAACCCTTCGCCTTTGGCAAACTGCCCGACAGCTGGTTCTGCGGGCTGCCGGGCAACCCGGTCTCGGCGGCGTTCACGTTTTATCAACTGGTACAGCCTCTGCTGGCGAAATTATCCGGCAATACCGCCCACAGCCTGCCTGCCCGTCAGCGCGTGCGCGCAGCGACCCGACTGAAGAAATCGCCGGGGCGTCTCGACTTCCAGCGCGGTATTCTGGCGCGTAACGCCGACGGCGATCTGGAGGTGAGCACTACCGGCCATCAGGGTTCACATATTTTCAGCTCATTCAGCCAGGGCAACTGTTTTATCGTGCTGGAGCGCGAGCGCGGCAACGTGGAAGCCGGTGAATGGGTGGAAGTTGAGCCGTTTAACGCACTATTTGGGGGCTGATCATGGCGGTGGAACTGAGCGATAACGAGATGCTGCGCTACAACCGCCAGATCGTGCTGCGCGGCTTTGATTTTGACGGTCAGGAAGCGCTGAAAGCGGCCAACGTGCTGGTGGTGGGCCTTGGCGGGCTGGGTTGTGCCGCCGCGCAGTATCTGGCAGCCGCAGGCGTGGGGCACATGACGCTGCTCGATTTCGATACCGTTTCACTGTCCAATCTACAGCGCCAGACGCTGCACAGCGACGCCACCCTCGGCGAGCCGAAAGTGGTCTCCGCCCACGCGTCACTGGCGCGCATCAACCCCAACGTCAGGTTTACCCTTCTTAACGCGCTGCTCGATGAAACCTCGCTGTTTGCGCAGATTGCCCATCACGATCTGGTGCTCGACTGCACCGATAACGTCGCGATCCGCAACCAGCTCAACGCGGGCTGTTTTGTGCATAAAACGCCGCTGGTGTCCGGGGCGGCGATCCGCATGGAGGGGCAAGTCAGCGTCTTTACGTATGTCGAAGGCGAACCCTGCTACCGCTGCCTGAGTCGTCTGTTTGGCGAGAATGCCCTCACCTGCGTGGAAGCCGGCGTAATGGCGCCGCTGGTCGGGGTGATCGGTTCTATGCAGGCAATGGAAGCCATTAAAATGCTGGCGCATTACGGTACCCCTGCTGCGGGGAAAATCGTGATGTACGACGCGATGACCTGCCAGTTCCGCGAGATGAAGCTGATGCGTAATCCGGGGTGTGAGGTGTGTGGAGGTTAAAGCAAAACGGCAACCCTGTTGCCGTTTTTAGTGTTTGCTCCCTCTCCCTGTTGGCTGACCAATCCCCAGTAATTTTTAATCTTAAAGCAACGGAATAACGACAAGAGAATAAATCTCTTACAGCGATACCTTTGTCCGGCTGAAAATCGCCGAAGCGTTTCCTGTAGGCCGGGGCGAGGCGCATGGATGCGCCGAGAGGGCGTGACCTACATGGATGTAGGATCGCGCCCGACCCGAAGCCGGAAGGAATAAGCTGAGG
>NZ_JBOGBT010000099.1:0-3393 GCF_051656365.1 Silvania sp.
CTGATTTCCAAAGACGGCGTTAAGGCACTGGGCGGGGAAGCCAATCTGTGGAAGCTGCCCGGTCTGGCGCAAACCCCAGCGGGTCGCAATAAACAGGTGCTGCAGATTGACGACATGGCGCTTCTCGGCTTTAGCGTGCGCACGCCGGAGGCCATTGGTCAGTTGCGCGCCCGGGCGGAGCAACTGCCCTGATGTCCCGGCGTATCCACTGCTCCCTGTGGGGGCTGGCGGTATTGCTGTCGCTGATGACCTTACTGGCCAGCGGTTTTGGCGCATTGCGCCTGCCGGTGAGCCTGCTGTGGAACAACAGCGACGAGGCCCTGCGCCAGATCTGGTTCACCATCCGCCTGCCGCGCGTGCTGCTGGCACTGGTGATTGGCGGGTCGCTGGCGCTGGCGGGCTGCGTGATGCAGGGGCTGTTTCGCAATCCGCTTGCCGACCCCGGATTGCTGGGGATCAGCAGCAGTGCGGCCTGTGCCGTGGCCCTGTGGGTGGTGCTGCCAATCACCCTGCCCGCGCTGCTGATGCTGTACGCTCCGATGCTGGCGGCCTTTCTCGGCGCGCTGGCGGCCACCGTGGTGATTTTCCTGCTCAGCCAGCAGCGCGACAGCTCGTTGTCGCGCCTGCTACTGGTGGGGATCGCCATCAATGCCCTGTGTGGCGCGGCGGTTGGCGTGCTGTCGTGGGTGAGTAACGATGCCCAGCTGCGCCAGCTCTCCCTGTGGGGAATGGGCAGCCTCGGTCAGGCCCAGTGGTCAACGTTATTCGCGGTCGCTTCGCTGATGATCCCGACGGTGTTGATTATCTGGCGGCTGGCTGCAGCGTTGAACCTGCTGCAGCTTGGCGAGGAAGAGGCCCATTACCTGGGCGTGGATGTGCGTATCGTCCAGCGCATATTGCTACTGTGCAGCGCCCTGCTGGTGGCCGCGGCGGTGGCGGTCAGCGGGGTGATTGGCTTTATCGGACTGGTGGTGCCGCACCTGATGCGCATGTGGTTGGGATCGGATCACCGGGCGGTGATCCCCGGCTCGGTACTGGCAGGCGCGTTTCTGCTGCTGACTGCCGATACCGCCGCGCGCACGCTGGTGGCCCCGGCGGAGATGCCTGTCGGCCTGCTGACCAGCATTCTCGGCGCGCCGTGGTTCCTGTGGCTTATTTTCCGCCGTGGAGGTCAGCATGGCTGAACCCTTTATTGCCGAAGGATTAACGTACAGCGTGGCGGGCCGGGCGGTGCTGCGCGATGTGTCGCTCTCGCTTGCCCAGAGGGAGCTGGTGGCGCTCATCGGCCCGAATGGCGCAGGCAAATCCACTCTGCTGCGCCTGCTGACCGGCTATCTCAAACCGGACGCCGGGCGCTGCTTGCTCGGCGGAAAACGGCTTGAATTGTGGAGTACGCAGACGCTGTCGCGTCAGCGGGCGGTGATGCGTCAGCAAACCCAGCTGGGATTTGACTGGCCGGTGGAAGCGGTTGTTGGGATGGGACGTTCTCCCTGGACGCCACACCCCGAGCCGCAGATCGTCCGTGAGGTGATGCACATCACCGGCTGTCAGCCGCTTGCCGGGCGGCAATACGCGGCGCTGTCGGGCGGGGAACAGCAGCGGGTGCAACTGGCCCGCGCGCTGGCACAGCTCTGGAGCGACGGTATGCCGCGCGGCTGGCTGTTTCTTGATGAACCGACCTCGGCGCTGGATCTCTACCATCAGCAGCATCTTCTGCGGCTGCTGAAGGCGTTAACCGTTCAGGGGAACCTTCACGTCTGCGTGGTGCTGCACGATCTTAACCTCGCTGCCCTGTGGGCCGATCGGATCGTGCTGTTGCATGAGGGCAGAATTGTCTCACAGGGAGCGCCGCAACAGGTGCTGCAGGCCGATGACCTGGCGCGCTGGTATGGCGCGCAGGTTCACGTTGGTCAGCATCCGCTAAACGCCACCCCGCAGGTTTTCCTCGCGCCTTAACTCGAACAACTCACTTCCAGCCGCTTACCCCAGTCGGGTGGGCGGCTGACATAGTCATCATCCCTTTCGACAAACGGCGTACGCAGGACTTCATGCAAACGGTGTAACTCAGCATAGTCGCCGTTTTCGGCCCGATCGATGGCCCGCTGCGCCAGCCAGTTACGCAACACCATTGCCGGGTTGACCGCATTCATCTGCGCCTGACGCACGTCATCGGCCACGTTCTCCTGCGCCAGACGCGCGCGGTAGCGGGCAAACCAGTCATCAAAGGCCTGACGGTCGATAAACTCATCGCGCAGCGGCGAGGCAGCGCTGTGCTGCTCGGTCTGCCCGAGCATGCGGAAGGTGCGGGTGAAATCACTGCCCTCCCGCGCCATCAGTGCAAACAGCGCATTAAGAATATCGTTATCGCCCTTCTGCTGGGTCATTAGCCCCAGCTTGCGGCGCATTAGCTTGCCGAACTGCTGCAACAGCACCTCCTGATAGCTGTCCAGCGCGTCGTTCAGCGCCTCGACGTCGATAAACGGCGACAGCGACTGCGCCAGACGCTGCAGATTCCACAGCCCCACAGAAGGCTGATTATCAAAGCTGTAGCGCCCCTGATAGTCAGAGTGGTTGCAGATAAAGCCGGGCTGGTAATCATCGAGGAAGCCGTAAGGGCCGTAGTCAATGGTCAGGCCAAGGATCGACATGTTATCGGTGTTCATTACCCCGTGGGCAAAGCCGACAGTTTGCCAGCAGGCCATCAGGGAGGCGGTACGCGCAACCACGTCACGGAACCAGAGCAGGTATTTATCGGCGTCGTCTTTCCACTGCGGCCAGTGATGGTTAATCACAAAATCCGCCAGTTGGCGAACTTTATCCGGCTCGCGGCGATAATAGAAGTGTTCGAAATGGCCAAAGCGGACGTGGCTTTGCGCAATGCGCATCAGCATCGCGCCCTGCTCCATGGTTTCTCGTGCCACCGGCGTGTCGCTGGTGACAATCGACAGCGCGCGCGAGGTCGGGATCCCGAGCGCATGCATCGCTTCCGAGGCCAGGCTTTCGCGGATCGTCGAGCGCAGCACCGCGCGCCCGTCCCCCATCCGCGAGTAAGGCGTTAGCCCCGCCCCTTTCAGGTGCCAGTCGACGGTCTGCCCGTTGGCCAGCTGCTGTTCACCCAGCAGGATGCCGCGCCCGTCGCCGAGCTGTCCGGCCCAGACGCCAAACTGATGCCCGCTGTAAACCTGCGCCAGCGGCTGCATGCCCGGCAGTAATGTTTCGCCACCCCAGACGCCCGCGCCCTGCTCAGGCGTAAACAGCGCGGCGGGAACGGCAAGCTCCTCGGCCAGCGGCGCGTTATGCCAGATCAGGCGAGCGTTGCTCAGTGGCGTAGGGTTCAGTGCGGTATAAAAGCCCGGCAGTTCATCATGCCAGCGTGCGGTAAAAGACAGGGTC
>NZ_JBOGBT010000100.1:0-2869 GCF_051656365.1 Silvania sp.
CTGACCGCTGCAATCACTACCGTTCTGGCTAAAACCTACGGTGGTTCTGCTCGTGCATTCGACCAGATCGATAACGCACCAGAAGAAAAAGCGCGTGGTATCACCATCAACACTTCCCACGTTGAGTATGACACCCCGACTCGCCACTACGCACACGTAGACTGCCCAGGCCACGCCGACTATGTTAAAAACATGATCACCGGTGCTGCGCAGATGGACGGCGCGATCCTGGTTGTTGCTGCGACTGACGGCCCTATGCCTCAGACCCGTGAGCACATCCTGCTGGGTCGTCAGGTAGGCGTTCCTTTCATCATCGTGTTCCTGAACAAATGCGACATGGTTGATGACGAAGAGCTGCTGGAACTGGTAGAAATGGAAGTACGTGAGCTGCTGTCTCAGTACGATTTCCCAGGCGACGACACCCCTATCGTTCGTGGTTCTGCACTGAAAGCGCTGGAAGGCGAAGCACAGTGGGAAGAGAAAATCATCGAACTGGCTGGCTACCTGGACTCTTACATCCCGGAACCAGAGCGTGCGATTGACAAGCCGTTCCTGCTGCCTATCGAAGACGTATTCTCTATCTCCGGCCGTGGTACTGTTGTTACCGGTCGTGTAGAGCGCGGTATCGTTAAAGTTGGCGAAGAAGTTGAAATCGTTGGTATCAAAGAGACTGCTAAGTCTACCTGTACCGGCGTTGAAATGTTCCGCAAACTGCTGGACGAAGGTCGTGCAGGCGAGAACTGTGGTGTTCTGCTGCGTGGTATCAAGCGTGAAGAAATCCAGCGTGGCCAGGTTCTGGCTAAGCCGGGCTCTATCAAGCCACACACCAAGTTCGAATCCGAAGTGTACATCCTGTCCAAAGATGAAGGCGGCCGTCATACTCCGTTCTTCAAAGGCTACCGTCCACAGTTCTACTTCCGTACAACTGACGTGACCGGTACCATCGAACTGCCAGAAGGCGTTGAGATGGTAATGCCAGGCGACAACATCAAAATGGTTGTTACCCTGATCCACCCAATCGCGATGGATGACGGTCTGCGTTTCGCAATCCGTGAAGGTGGCCGTACCGTTGGTGCGGGCGTGGTTGCTAAAGTTCTCAGCTAATTGCTGATAACATTTGACGCAATGCGCATGAAAAGGGCATCATTTGATGCCCTTTTTGCACGCTTTCGAACCAGAACCTGGCTCATCAGTGATTTTATTTGTCATAATCATTGCTGAGACAGGCTCTGAAGAGGGCGTTTTAGTCCGAAACGCATCAGAGCATTTCGGTTAGGTTCGCCTCGCAATCGCGGGGTGAAAATATTTGTAGAATACTTCTGACAGGTTGGTTTATGAGTGCGAATACCGAAGCTCAAGGGAGCGGGCGCGGCCTGGAAGCGATGAAATGGGTAGTGGTAGCCGTATTGTTGATCGTGGCAATCGTTGGCAACTATCTTTATCGTGACATGATGCTGCCGCTACGCGCGCTGGCAGTGGTAATTCTGATTGCTGCAGCGGGTGGTGTCGCGCTGTTGACGACCAAAGGTAAAGCGACCGTTGCTTTTGCCCGCGAAGCGAGAACCGAAGTCCGTAAGGTCATTTGGCCGACTCGCCAGGAAACATTGCACACCACGCTGATTGTAGCTGCGGTTACCGCTGTAATGTCACTGATCCTGTGGGGACTGGATGGTATTCTGGTTCGCCTGGTATCCTTTATCACTGGCCTGAGGTTCTAAGATGTCTGAAGCCCCTAAAAAGCGCTGGTACGTCGTTCAGGCGTTTTCCGGTTTTGAAGGCCGCGTAGCTACGTCGCTGCGTGAGCATATCAAATTACACAACATGGAAGAGTTGTTTGGCGAAGTTATGGTTCCGACCGAAGAAGTGGTCGAGATCCGTGGCGGCCAGCGTCGCAAAAGCGAACGTAAATTCTTCCCGGGTTACGTCCTTGTTCAGATGGTGATGAACGACGCAAGCTGGCACCTGGTGCGTAGCGTACCTCGCGTAATGGGCTTTATCGGCGGCACGTCTGACCGTCCGGCGCCAATCAGCGACAAAGAAGTTGATGCGATTATGAACCGCCTGCAGCAGGTTGGGGATAAGCCGCGTCCTAAAACGCTGTTTGAACCGGGCGAAATGGTCCGTGTCAGTGATGGTCCGTTTGCTGACTTTAACGGTGTGGTTGAAGAAGTGGACTACGAAAAGTCCCGCCTGAAAGTTTCTGTTTCTATCTTCGGTCGTGCGACCCCGGTAGAGCTGGACTTTGCGCAGGTAGAAAAAGCCTAAGTAGCCGATCAAAAAAGCGACGATTTAATCGTTGCACAGGGCGCGAGATTGGAATACAATTTCGCGCCTTTTGTTTTTATGGATCGCATCCGTAAAACGAATTTTATCACGGGGAGCCTCCTTGAGGCGCTATAACCCAATCAGAGGATTTTACAATGGCTAAGAAAGTACAAGCCTATGTCAAGCTGCAGGTTGCAGCTGGTATGGCAAACCCGAGTCCGCCAGTCGGCCCAGCACTGGGTCAGCAAGGCGTTAACATCATGGAATTCTGTAAAGCGTTCAACGCCAAAACTGAATCCCTGGAAAAAGGCCTGCCGACTCCGGTTGTTATTACCGTTTACGCTGACCGTTCTTTCACTTTCGTTACCAAGACCCCGCCGGCAGCAGTTCTGCTGAAAAAAGCGGCTGGTATCAAGTCTGGTTCCGGTAAGCCGAACAAAGACAAAGTAGGTAAAATTTCCCGCACTCAGCTGCAGGAAATCGCGCAGACCAAAGCTGCCGACATGACTGGTTCCGACATTGAAGCGATGACTCGCTCCATTGAAGGTACTGCACGTTCCATGGGCCTGGTAGTGGAGGACTAAGAAATGGCTAAACTGACCAA
>NZ_JBOGBT010000101.1:0-63197 GCF_051656365.1 Silvania sp.
CCTCTCCCCACAGGGGAGAGGGAACAGTCAGGTGCGGATTTTCTATTCGTTCACCAGCATCTTCACAACCACCTTACGCACCTGGGCCGGGTTGCCCACGGCGCACAGCGGTTTGTGGACTTCGCCCGGGTAGAACACCACGAAGTCACCTTCGTTTAAGACCACGGTTTTTTCCTGCTCGCCTTCTGGCAGGAATGCGATGTCTTTGTCAGCCAGCCAGTCGGTGTCCGGCGTGCCGTTCGGCAGGGTGCTGAAGGTCATTCCTTCCTGGCCTTTCAGTACGATCTGGATGTCCAGGTAACGGGCATGATATTCGGCGCGGCGCTCGGCGAACGGCTGGGTCATGTCTTCAGAAACCAGGAAGAACACATTGTTGCCGTCGATATCGTGTTTGCCCGTTGCGGTAGCATCGGTAACGTTCGCTTTAATGTGTTCGATAGCCTGACGCAGCTCTTCTGGCAGCCAGGACTGTAAGTTGTGAATGTTGCCAACGATCATGGTGAAATCCTCAATATAAAACATCGTTTCATTTTTAGCTTTTATACGAGAATTTGTGCTGCCATACCACCACTTTTTGACCGGGATTTGCACTCGCGCATAACCATGCACAGCAAACCGTTTACGTTGCTTAAAGTGTGCATTATTCGCTTGATCCGCCGTTCAGGCCGCGTATAATGCGCCACAATTTGCCAGGAGGAAGCATGCTCAAACATGTTCGACAGAGTGCCCTGATGCGTCTCAAAACAGACGCTGGCCTGCCGTTTTTCTTCCCATTGCATACCCTATTCCCAGAGCCCCTCATTTGAGGGGCTTTTTTTTGCCCGGCGTCAGGAGATAAACATGAATCCGCTTTATCAAAAACATATCATTTCCATAAATGACCTCAGCCGTGAAGAGCTGGAACTGGTTCTGGAGACCGCGGCAAAACTGAAAGCCAATCCGCAGCCGGAGCTGCTCAAGCACAAAGTGATTGCCAGCTGCTTCTTTGAAGCCTCCACCCGTACCCGCCTGTCGTTCGAGACCTCCATGCACCGCCTGGGCGCCAGCGTGGTGGGTTTCTCCGACAGCAGCAATACGTCGCTGGGCAAGAAAGGCGAAACCCTGGCGGACACCATCTCGGTGATCAGCACCTACGTCGACGCCATCGTGATGCGTCACCCGCAGGAGGGCGCCGCCCGTCTGGCGACCGAGTTCTCGGGCGGTATCCCGGTGTTGAACGCCGGTGACGGTGCGAACCAGCACCCGACCCAGACCCTGCTGGATCTGTTCACCATTCAGGAAACCCAGGGCCGCCTGGAGAACCTGAACATCGCCATGGTCGGCGACCTGAAATATGGCCGCACCGTCCACTCCCTGACCCAGGCGCTGGCGAAGTTTAACGGTAACCGCTTCTACTTTATCGCCCCGGACGCGCTGGCGATGCCGCAGTACATCCTCGATATGCTGGATGAGAAAGGCATCCCGTGGAGCCTGCACGCCAGCATCGAAGAGATGATGGCCGAGGTGGATATTCTGTACATGACCCGCGTGCAGAAAGAGCGTCTGGATCCGTCGGAATACGCCAGCGTCAAAGCCCAGTTCATCCTGCGCGCCAGCGACCTCGAGGGTGCGCGCAGCAACATGAAGGTGCTGCACCCGCTGCCGCGTATCGATGAGATCACCACCGACGTGGATAAGACGCCGCACGCCTGGTACTTCCAGCAGGCGGGGAACGGTATTTTTGCGCGCCAGGCGTTACTGGCACTGGTTCTGAATCGCGACTTAGCGCTGTAAGGGGAAATGACAATGACACACGATAATAAACTCCAGGTCGAAGCCATCAAACGCGGCACCGTAATTGACCATATCCCTGCGCAGGTGGGCTTTAAGCTGCTGACCCTGTTCAAACTGACTGAAACCGACCAGCGCATCACCATCGGTCTGAACCTGCCGTCGGGTGAGATGGGACGTAAAGACCTGATTAAAATCGAGAACACCTTCCTGACCGACGAGCAGGTTAACCAGCTCTCCCTGTACGCACCACAAGCGACCGTTAACCGTATCGACGACTATGAAGTGGTGGGCAAATCCCGTCCGGGCCTGCCGTCCCGTATCGAGGGCGTGCTGGTCTGTCCGAACAGCAACTGCATCAGCCATGCGGAACCGGTGAACTCCAGCTTTGCAGTGAAAAAACGCGCCAATGACATCGCGCTCAAATGCAAATACTGTGAAAAAGAGTTTTCTCATTATGTGGTGCTGGCCAACTAATCACGGTGGTAATGCTTTCCCGGCTCTTTATAATGGCCGGGAACATTCATAACGCTGTAATTCAGGAGAAGACATGACCAAAGTACTCGCGACGGAAAATGCACCCGCAGCTATCGGACCTTACGTTCAGGGCGTTGATCTTGGCAGCATGATCATCACCTCTGGCCAGATCCCGGTGAACCCAAAAACCGGTGAGGTACCACACGACGTTGCCGCGCAGGCACGCCAGTCGCTGGACAACGTGAAAGCAATCGTTGAATCCGCAGGCCTGAAAGTGGGCGACATCGTTAAAACCACAGTATTCGTGAAAGATCTTAATGACTTCGCCACCGTTAACGCGGCCTACGAAGCGTTCTTCACCGAACACAATGCCACCTTCCCGGCACGCTCCTGCGTGGAAGTTGCGCGTCTGCCAAAAGACGTGAAAATCGAAATCGAAGCGATTGCCGTACGTCGCTAACACTGATTTTGATGAGCAGAAGGCAGCCCAGGCTGCCTTTTTTATTATCTGAACACACAGAGCCAAATAACCTTCAAGCCTTTTCACTGTTCATTTTCATCGCAACTTAAAATGACTCATTTTTTATTCCGGACAACACTATCCCGCCCAGATGCATTAATCTCTTTTAATGGAATAAAAAATGAAACTGTCAAAGATTGCGTTGGCACTTGCCACTCTCACGGTGGCCTCATCTGCTTTTGCACATGGTTATGTAGAATCTCCGGCCAGCCGCGCCTATATGTGTAAGCTCGGTCAAAATATTGATTGCGGTTCCGTACAGTGGGAACCACAGAGCGTAGAACGTACCTCCGGCTTCCCCACTGGCGCCCTGCCGCCGGAGGGTCAGCTGGCCAGCGCCGGTATTTCCCAGTATTCCCAGCTGGATCGCCAGAGCCTGAATGCCTGGACCAAAACCCCAATTACTGCGGGTCCGAATACCTTCGCGTGGTATCACACCGCACCGCATAAAACCACCAACTGGCGTTGGTATATTACCCGGCAGGACTGGAACCCAAATAAACCGCTGACCCGCGATCAATTTGACCTTACGCCGTTCTGTACCATTAATGGTCATGGCCAGGCGCCCGCTCAGCGCCAGGAAATGAATTGTAATGTGCCACAGCGTACCGGCTATCAGGTTATTTACGCAGTATGGGAAATTGCCGATACCTCTAACAGCTTCTACCAGGCTATCGACGTTGATTTCGGTAACGGCGGTAACGTCACCCCTGACGAAACGCCGGTTGTGGTGTCTGAATGGACCAAAACCCTCGACGGCCAGATCGCCGGTAACAACGTCAACGCTGGCGACAAAGTGATCGCCCGCTTCTTTGATGCTAACGGTGAAGTGGCCTCCATGCGCACCGCACTGACCGTCTCCTCTGCATCCCAGGGTCAGGCAAGCCAGTGGTCTTACGACCTGGCGCAGGCAATCAATGCCGCCCACAGCGACGTGCGCGTCGGTGTTAAAGATGAAAGCGGAGTGGTGAACCCGGTTCACGGCGTGAACAACGTCTACGTGAAAGAGGGCAGCACCCTGAAATCTGTCGCGATCTCTTATGAAGAGCAGCAGGCTCAGGTGAACGAAGGTATCGCAGTGACCAACGTGCAGTTCTCCAGAATCAAGAACGGTGCGGCAACCGTGTCCTTCCACGTGAACACCCAGGGTGAGGTAAACCTGGAAGCGCGGGTGATGAACCACGCCGGTGCTGAGAAAGGTTATGTGAAGCAGGACATGAATAACGCCAACCAGGACGTGACCATCAACCTGACCGACGTGACTGCCGGTCACCACATGCTGAAATACTTCGCCACCAACAAAGATGGCGTGCTGTTCGCACAGGATGTGATCGACATGATGCTGGAGAATGACGCGTCATCCGACACCACGGCTAAATACGATTACACCTTCCCGCAGAACATTGCCTCTTATAAAGCGGGCACCGTGGTGCTGCAGCCGAAAGATGGCAAAACTTACCAGTGCAAACAAGCGCCATACAGCGGCTACTGCGTCCAGTACGCAACAACCGCGAACCAGTACGAACCCGGTGTAGGTTCCCACTGGTCTATGGCCTGGACCCTGAAGAACTAAGAAGGCTTCATGCCCGGCGGCGTAAGTTTGCCGGGCATTGCTGTTTTACTGATTGCGCGTCGCGCGCAGCAGCGTCTCCAGCGGATAGACCGCCGCAATCACCACTTCATCCTGAATCTGCGCCGCCTTATCCAGCTCGCTCTGAATCGACGCTATCTCCGCATCATCCAGCGTACCCTGTCGCGCCACCAGATCGGTCAGCCGCAGACCAATCGCCGCCAGCTTATCCACCGTCTGAATCACCGGCTTTATCGCTTTCAGCTGATAGTTGTTCTCGGCCAGCGCCAGCGCGTCCGGGGTATTGCTCTGCCAGCGGGTAAAGAGATGGCGCAGCGACTCCGCGCTTTCACTGTCTTCGGCATCGCTCACCAGCCTGTCGACCCAGCGATGCATCTGCCGCACGGTGTTGCTCTCCGGGGCCAGCGCATCGGCGAGGCGGTTTAACGGCTCAAACAGATCATAATTCCCGGCCTGGAACTTCAAATGGTTGCGGGTGTAATACTGGGCGGGCTCCAGCGCCTGGGCCAGAATCGTCAGCGCCAGGGTGTCGGTGGTGTTCGCCAGCCGGGTGAACTGTACCTGCTGGCGGGCGTGCTGCTGCAAGCCCACCGACACCGTCGACCAGCTGTCGATCGCCTGCAGGCGGGTATACATGTTGTCGATATCGGTCACGTCCTGCGCCGACCACAGCCGCTCCGCCACCGCAAACGCCCGCGGCCACAGTTTGATATCCAGCACCGGCGCGGCAACGTTCTCCGCCCACAGCGCGGCCTCGCCCCCCAGCAGATTTGCCTGCTGGCTGGCATCCGGTACCGCCGGGGCGATCCCTTTCGGCACGGCCTCCAGCCGCTGGCCCGTCACCGGATAGCGGCTGTTACCCAGCAGGAAATAGCCGTCAATCTTGTCATCATTCACGGTGACGACCGGGCGGGTTTCGCCCATCCAGGTATCGACGCTGAACGTCACCTGGTTATCGCTGCGCCAGACGATGTCCTGCACCGCGCGACGGGATTTGCCGTTGAAGTCAATAAATCCGCGCCAGCCCGCCTCACCTTTGATCAGCGTGAAGCTGCCCTCCACCGGCTTGCCTTTCAGGCGCGGCAGGGTAAATGACCAGCTCTGGGCGCTGTCGCTGTCGGTGATCACATCCACATTGTTCAGCCCCTTGGGGACGATCTCGTTGCGGTAGTGGTAGGCGGTGTACTGGGGCTGATCGAGATAAAAGCCGGTGGAGAGGATACCTTTGTAGCCCTGCTTCGCCACCTCGCCCAGCGCGTCCTGTCCTTGCCAGGACTGGATCAGGATGCTTTTCGGCAGATCCGGATGGAAGATCTCATCCCAGCCCACCATCTGACGCTGGTTTTTCTCGAGGATGGTCTCCAGCTTGCGGTTGAAGTACGCCTGCAGCGCGTGGCTGTCGGCCAGCTTGTTATCGCGCATAAACTGCTGGATCGCCGGGTTGGCTTTCCACTGGCTGTCATCCACCTCATCGCCACCGATGTGCAGATACGGATCCGGGAAGATCGCCGCCAGTTCGCCGATCATTGCGCTGGCAAATGCCCAGGTAGCCTCTTTGGTGGGATCGAGCACCGGCTTGAGCACGCCCCAGTGGCGCTCCATCTCATATGGCCCCGGCGCGCTCATCAGCTCGGGATAGGCGACCGCGATCGCCGAGGCATGGCCCGGCATGTCGATTTCAGGCACCACGCGAACACCACGCGCGGTGGCGTAGCGCACCACGTCGCGCATCTGATCCTGGGTGTAGAACAGCCCATCGCTGGCCAGCTGGGTCAGCTTCGGGTAGCGCTTTGAGGCAAAACGCCAGCCCTGATCGTCGGTTAAGTGCCAGTGCAGCACGTTCAGCTTGGCCGCCGCCATGCCGTCGATCTGGCGCTTAATGTCGTCAAGCGGAATAAAGTGGCGGGCGGAGTCGAGGAGCAAGCCGCGCCACGGGAAGCGCGGGGCATCTTTGATGCTGACCCACGGCAGCGAGGTATTCTCCGGCCCGTTCTGAATCAGCTGTAACAGGGTTTCCATCGCCCGCAATGCGCCGAAGCGGGTATTGGCGGCGATATTCACGCCACTGGCATCGACGGTGAGGGTGTAGCTCTCATCGCTGTCCGGCTTAGGCTGCGGGGCAACCTTGCGGGCAATAGCGATGGTGATGGTGGCGCTGTCGGGGTTGTCGGCCTGCGGCTTTAGAGTCCAGCCGGTTTGCAGGCTGATACGCTGGCGTAAACGGCTCACCGCATCGCCCAGATCGTCCCCGCTGACGCGCACCGAAATGTCGTGGGTAAGCACCAGCGCCCCGTGGGTGGCCGGGCGCTCAACGCTTGTCGGCCAGGGCATCAGGGGCAGATCGCCCGCCGGGGCGGCAAGGGCAGAAGTGCCGAGCAAAAGCCCGGCGGTTAACAGGCTGTAACGCAACATGAATGTTCCTTATCTGACGGGCCAAATTAAGGCAAAACATTCTGTTAACATGTGCGTAAATTAGCGTCAAGCGCGGCGGGCGACGGAGATCACAGGTTGTTGAATTTGGGAAACATACGGATCCCCTCACCCCGGCCCTCTCCCCAAAGGGGCGAGGGAGAAAAGACGGCTCCGTGCAATCCCCTCATCCCAAAGGGCGAGGAAGAAAAGACGGCTCCGCACAATCCCCTCTCCCTTATGGGGAGAGGGTTAGGGTGAGGGGCAGGATTTCACTGCCAGCCATACCGGCGGCTATAAAACCCTTTCACCATCTGGGTCAGCACCATGTACCCGGCGAGGATCGCCACCAGCCACGGGAAGTAGCTGAGCGGCAGCGCCTGTAGCTGCAGGTAGCTCGCAAGCCCCGAGAACGGCAGCGCAATGCCGAGCACCATTACCAGCGCGGTCATCACCATCAGCGGCCAGGCGGCGCGGCTCTGGAAGAACGGCACCCGGCGGGTGCGGATCATGTGCACCACCAGCGTCTGCGACAGCAGCCCCACCACAAACCAGCCGGACTGGAACAAGGTCTGATGTTCCGGAGTATTGGCATGGAACACAAACCACATCAGGCAGAAGGTCAGAATGTCGAAGATCGAGCTGATCGGCCCAAAGAACAGCATAAAGCGCCCAAGATCTTTCGGATTCCAGCGCTGCGGCTGCTGGATCTGCTCGTCATCGACGTTATCAAAGGGGATCGCCACCTGCGACACGTCATACATCAGATTCTGGATCAGCAGATGCAGCGGCAGCATCGGCAGGAACGGCAGGAAAGCGCTCGCCACCAGCACGCTGAACACGTTACCGAAGTTGGAGCTGGCGGTCATCTTGATGTACTTGAGCATATTGGCGAAGGTGCGACGGCCCTCGATCACCCCCTCCTCCAGCACCATCAGGCTCTTCTCCAGCAGGATAATGTCGGCGGCTTCACGGGCGATATCCACCGCACCGTCGACGGAAATCCCGATATCCGCCGCCCGCAGAGCAGGCGCATCGTTAATGCCATCCCCCATAAAACCAACCACGTGGCCTTCGCGTTTGAGCAGGGTAACAATGCGCTCCTTGTGCAGGGGCGTCAGGCGCGCAAACAGGGTGGTGCTCTTCGCCAGTGTCGCCAGCTGATCGTCAGAGAGATGTTCAATCTCGCTGCCGGTCACCACCACGCCCGCGTCCAGCCCCACGTCGTGGCACACTTTCGCCGCCACCAGCTCGCTGTCGCCGGTGAGGATCTTCACCGTGATGCCGCTGGCTTTCAGCGCCTTCAGCGCCGGAGCGGTGGTCTCTTTCGGCGGATCAAGAAACGCGATATAGCCTTCGAGGATCAGATCCGACTCGTCGATGCGCTGATAATCCCCCTCGCGGGCGGGCAGAATTTTGCTGCCCACCGCCACCACCCGCAGCCCCTGGCGGTTGAGGGTGTCGGTGACGCGCTTAATGCGGCGCAGCATGGTGGCGTCCAGCGGCACGATATCGCCGTTGTGGCGCACCAGGGTGCAGACGCTGAGCATCTCCTGCAGCGCCCCTTTGCAGATAAGCTGGTGCGCATCTGCCTGCTCGCTCACCACCACCGACATGCGGCGGCGCTCGAAATCAAACGGGATCTCATCCACTTTTTGCCAGCGGGTTGAGAGCGTACGTGCCGCATCCTCTTCTACCCCTTCCAGCACCGCCACATCGAGCAGGTTTTTCAGCCCGGTCTGGTAGTGGCTGTTCAGCCAGGCGGTGTGCAGCACCCTCTCGCTGGTTTTGCCGGCGATATCGGTATGGTTCTCCAGCACAATTTTGTCCTGCGTCAGGGTGCCGGTTTTGTCGGTACAGAGGATGTCCATCGCACCAAAGTTCTGGATGGCGTCGAGGTGTTTGACGATCACTTTCTGTTTAGAGAGCTTCACCGCCCCGCGCGCCAGCGTGGAAGTAACGATCATCGGCAGCATTTCCGGGGTCAGGCCCACCGCCACGGAGAGGGCAAACAGCGCCGCTTCCCACCAGTCGCCTTTGGTGTAGCCGTTGATCAGCAGCACGATCGGCGTCATCACCATCATAAAGCGGATCAGCAGCATGCTGACCCGGCCGATGCCCTGCTGGAAGGCGTTAGGCACACTGGCCTGCTCGCTGACCCGCCCGGCCAGCTGGCCGAACCAGGTGCCGCCACCAGTGGCGATAACGATGGCCTGAGCGGTACCGCTCACCACCGTGGTGCCCATAAAGCACAGGGTATCGCACTCAAGCGGGTTGTTCTGCTGCGGGTCGCGGCTGCGCGCCACCTTCTCGACCGGCAGGGATTCGCCGGTTAACGAGGCCTGGGCGACAAACAGATCCCGCGCCTGCAGGATGCGCAGGTCGGCCGGGATCATATCCCCCGCCGCCAGTTTGATCACATCCCCGGGTACCAGCTGGTCGATGGGCAGCTCACGCCAGCCGCTTTCGCCTTTGTCGTTAATCACCCGCAGCACGGTGGCGGTGTTGCTGACCATCGCTTTTAGCGCGTCGGCGGCTTTGGTGGAGCGCGCTTCCTGAATAAAGTTAAGCAGGGTGGATATCCCGACCATCAGGCCGATGACCGCCGCCGCGAACAGATCTTCCGTCGCGTAGGAGACCCCGCCCAGTATAGTGAGCAGCAGGTTAAACGGGTTGCGATAGCAGCTCCACAGGTGGACCCACCACGGCGACGGCTTCTGCGCCGGGATCTGATTATCGCCGTGCGCGGCGCGGGCTTTTTCCACCTCGCTGGCGTTCAGTCCTTCCGGATGAGCACTGAAGGCGGGCCAGAGCTGCGGCTCGTCCATCGCGGCAACCTTCAGGCAGTGGTCGCTCAGCGAAGCGGGGATCGCCGCCCCGGTGATGTTTTTACCGTCTGGCAGCGGGTCGCGCTGCACCAGACGGCGCGGCAGGTGGCGGTTCAGCCGGGCAAGCAGTTGGGTGATATTTTTCAGCATAATACGTTCCCCGCACCCGTCTGAACGGGCGCAGTTGAACCTTCAGGCGTGGCAAAGCCGTACCTGAGAGGCAATAGAATTTATGCAGGGACGTCAGAACGGCACTGCCTCACGCGTCCGGCAAGGCAGTGAAAGCAGGCTTACCGGATAGTACGGGTTCTCCGCAGGGGGAGAGGGGTGGGATCGGGATCCATACAGCCTCCGGTAAGTTAAAATCAGGATGTCGGCGCGCAATATAGGGATTTAGCCGTACCCTTTGTGCCGATTCGGGCGATATGATAGTCCTCGTCAACTAAACCGAACGTAAACCAGACTTTACCCATTGTTAATCGACCCGCCCGATTTAGGCTTACGGGTTACTTATCGTCGCGTCACAGGGAATCAAGCATGCAGAACCGCCTTACCATCAAAGATATCGCGCGCTTAAGCGGCGTGGGGAAATCCACCGTGTCGCGGGTGTTGAACAACGAAAGCGGCGTCAGCCAGCGCACCCGTGAACGCGTTGAGGCGGTGATGGATCAAAACAGCTTCTCCCCTTCCCGCTCGGCGCGCGCCATGCGTGGCCAGAGCGACAAAGTGGTGGCGATCATCGTGACCCGTCTGGACTCGCTGTCGGAAAATCTGGCCGTCCAGACCATGCTCCCGGTGTTTTACGAGCAGGGTTACGATCCGATCATGATGGAAAGCAAGTTCTCGGCGCAGATGGTGGAAGAGCACCTCGGTATGCTGCAGCGGCGCAATATCGACGGCGTGGTGCTGTTTGGGTTTACCGGCATCGACGAGACGACCCTCGGCCCGTGGCAGCCTTCCCTGGTGCTGCTGGCGCGCGATGCCGCGGGCTTTGCCTCCGTGTGCTACGACGACGAAGGGGCGATTATGACCCTGATGCAGCGCCTGTACGACAGCGGCCACCGGCATATCAGCTATCTTGGCGTGCCGCACAGCGACGTCACCACCGGACAACGACGCCACGACGCCTATCTGGCCTTCTGCAAACAGCACGCCCTCCCGGTAGTGGCCTCGCTGCCCGGCCTGAGCATGAAGCAGGGCTATGAGCAGGTTGCCAGCGTGCTGACCCCACAGACTACCGCCTTGGTCTGCGCCACTGATACCCTGGCCCTTGGCGCAAGTAAGTACTTACAAGAGCAGCGCATCGACAGCCTGCAGCTGGCGAGCGTGGGGAACACCCCGCTGATGAAGTTCCTGCACCCGGAGATCATCACCGTCGACCCTGGCTACGCCGACTCCGGACGCCAGGCCGCCGCGCAGCTGATCGAGCAGATTAACGGTCGCAGCGAACCGCGCCAGATCGTCATTCCCGCCACCCTGTCCTGAGCCTCCTGAGAGGCTTTATTGTGATCGCCACCTGATTTCGGGAACGTTCCCATTTTCCGCGTTACGCTGAAAGAGTAGGCTTGCCACCAGTCCATAACCCCTACCATCTGTCATGAGGTTTCATGATGAGCAAAGTAAAACAAACGGATATCGACCAGCTGATCGTGCTGGTTGGCGGACGCGAAAATATCGCCACGGTCAGCCACTGCATTACCCGTCTGCGTTTTGTATTAAACGACCCGGCGAAGGCCGACCCTAAAGCCATTGAAACGCTGTCGATGGTGAAAGGCTGCTTCACCAATGCCGGGCAGTTCCAGGTGGTGATCGGCACTGACGTGGGCGACTACTACAAGGCGCTGCTGACCACCACCGGCCACTCGTCGGCGGATAAAGAGCAGGCCAAAAAAGCGGCGCGCCAGAACATGAAGTGGCATGAACAGCTCATTTCACACTTCGCCGAGATCTTCTTCCCGCTGCTGCCGGCGCTGATCAGCGGAGGCCTGATTCTGGGCTTCCGTAACGTGATTGGCGATGTGCCGATGAGCGACGGCAAAACCCTGGCGCAGATGTACCCGGCGCTGCAAAGCATCTATGACTTCCTGTGGCTGATTGGCGAGGCGATCTTCTTCTATCTGCCGGTGGGCATCTGCTGGTCGGCGGTGCGCAAAATGGGCGGCACGCCCATTCTCGGTATCGTGCTGGGCGTGACGCTGGTCTCTCCACAGTTAATGAACGCTTACTTACTTGGGCAGCAGATCCCCGAGGTGTGGAACTTCGGCCTGTTTACTATCGCCAAAGTCGGCTATCAGGCGCAGGTGATCCCGGCCCTGCTGGCAGGCCTGGCGCTGGGGATAATTGAAACTCGCCTGAAGCGCATCGTGCCGGATTACCTCTATCTGGTTGTCGTGCCGGTATGCTCGCTGATCCTCGCGGTGTTCCTCGCCCACGCCTTAATCGGTCCGTTTGGCCGCATGATTGGCGACGGCGTTGCTTACGCGGTGCGTCATCTGATGACCGGCAGCTTTGCCCCGATTGGTGCGGCGCTGTTTGGCTTCCTGTATGCCCCGCTGGTGATCACCGGCGTGCACCAGACCACGCTGGCGATTGATATGCAGATGATCCAGAGCCTCGGCGGCACGCCGGTCTGGCCGCTGATTGCCCTGTCGAACATTGCGCAGGCATCCGCCGTCACCGGCATTATTCTGGTCAGTCGCAAGCATAACGAACGTGAAATCTCGGTTCCGGCGGCGATCTCCGCCTACCTCGGTGTCACCGAACCTGCGATGTACGGCATCAACCTGAAGTACCGCTTCCCGATGCTGTGCGCGATGATCGGCTCCGGCCTCGCCGCGCTGCTGTGCGGCCTGAACGGCGTGATGGCCAACGGGATTGGCGTCGGCGGCCTGCCGGGCATCCTCTCGATTCAGCCAACCTTCTGGCAGGTGTTTGCGATGGCGATGGCCGTGGCGATTATCGTGCCGATGGTGCTCACCACCGTTGTTTATCAGCGCAAGTTCCGTCAGGGCGCGTTGCAGGCGGTTTAATCTTCTTCGGGGCGCAGTTGCGCCCCCTTGCATTTGCAGGAACGCATTATGAATACCCTTCCCCACTGGTGGCAAAACGGCGTGATCTACCAGATTTACCCGAAGAGCTTCCAGGATACTACCGGGCGCGGCACCGGTGATTTACGCGGCGTGACCTCGCGTCTTGACTACCTCAAAACCCTCGGTATCGACGCCATCTGGCTGACGCCGTTCTATATCTCTCCGCAGGTGGATAATGGCTACGACGTGGCCAATTACACCGCCATCGACCCGGCTTACGGCACCCTCGACGATTTCGACGAGCTGGTCGCCGGGGCGCACCAGCGCGGGATCCGCATCGTGCTGGATATGGTGTTTAACCACACCTCCACCCAGCACGCGTGGTTTCGCGAGTCGCTGAACCCAACCAGCCCTTACCGCGAGTTTTACATCTGGCGCGACGGCACCCCGGACCAGCTGCCGAATAACTGGCTCTCCAAGTTTGGCGGCAACGCCTGGCGCTGGCACGCGGAAAGCGAGCAGTATTATCTGCATCTGTTTGCCCCCGAGCAGGCGGATCTGAACTGGGAAAACCCCGAGGTGCGCGCCGAGCTGAAAAAAGCCTGCGAGTTCTGGGCCGATCGCGGCGTGGACGGTCTGCGCCTCGACGTGATCAATCTGGTGTCGAAGGATCAGGATTTCCCCGACGATTTACTGGGCGACGGCCGCCGCTTCTACACCGACGGGCCGCGCATTCACGACTATCTGCAGGAGATGAGCCGCGACGTCTTTATCCCACGCAATCTGATGACGGTGGGCGAGATGTCCTCCACCCGCCTGGAGCATTGCCAGCAGTACGCCGCGCTCGACGGGCGTGAGCTGTCGATGACCTTTAACTTCCACCATCTGAAGGTGGACTACCCTAACGGGGAGAAGTGGACCCGGGCCAAACCGGACTTTGTGGCGCTGAAGGCCCTGTTCAGCCACTGGCAGCAGGGGATGCACAACCAGGCCTGGAACGCGCTGTTCTGGTGTAATCACGATCAGCCGCGCATCGTCTCGCGCTTTGGCGACGAGGGGGAATACCGCGTCCCGGCGGCCAAAATGCTGGCGATGGTGCTGCACGGGATGCAGGGCACGCCCTACATCTATCAGGGTGAAGAGATTGGCATGACCAACCCGCACTTTACCCGCATCACCGACTACCGCGACGTGGAAAGCCATAATATGTTCGCCGCCCTGCGCGCCCAGGGCCGGGACGCCGACGAGCTGCTGGCGATCCTCGCGAGTAAATCCCGCGATAACAGCCGCACCCCGATGCAGTGGGATGCGTCCCCTGGCGCCGGGTTTAGCGCAGGCGAGCCATGGATTGCCCTGTGTGAGAACGCCGGGTCCGTCAATGTGGATGCGGCCATCAACGATCCCGATTCGGTGTTTTACACCTATCAGGCCTTAATCAGCCTGCGTAAAGCCCTGCCGGTGCTGACCTGGGGGGATTATCAGGATTTGCTCCCGGAGAGCCCGTCCCTGTGGTGCTATCGCCGCCAGTGGCAGGGCCAGACGCTGATGGTGGTGGCGAACCTGAGCCGCGACTGTCAGCCGTGGCAGCCTGACGCCGTAGAAGGCAGCTGGCAGGTGGTGATGAGCAACTATGCCGAAGTGTCGCCGCAGCCTGGTGCCATGACCCTGCGCCCGTTTGAAGCGGTGTGGTGGCAGCAGTCTTAACCGAAATTGCCGGACAGCATCTGCTTTCCGGCACAGACTTTTTTTGCTGAAATCAACCTGTTTCTGCCCTGAAACAATTTACAAATCGCCGATCGCCCGCCCTCTGTACACTTCGTTTTTTACTTTGTTCTGAATCAAAAAAATCGCAAACAAGTTTGATGCAAATCACTATATATAGAACTTAGAATGCACGCCGACCCAACATGTTGTATTTCACGTCTACAATTCCTGGAAGATAACCGTAGCCGTGTTGCTGACAACTGTGGATAACCTGGGTCGCAATAACAAGATTCCTCGAGCGGGTCGGCCGTTACGCGCCGCGCCCGTTTCTGTCCCTCTGTGGATAACCTGTTTTTATATGGAGTGATCATGACACCGCATGTGATGAAACGAGATGGCTGCAACGTGCCTTTCAAATCAGAGCGCATTAAAGAAGCAATTCTGCGTGCAGCTAAAGCAGCGGGAGTCGATGACGCAGATTATTGCGCCACCGTCGCAGAGGTGGTCAGCCAGCAGATGAATGACCGCAGCAAAGTGGACATTAACGAGATCCAGACAGCGGTCGAAAACCAGCTGATGTCCGGCCCGTACAAGCAGCTGGCGCGCGCCTACATTGAATATCGCCACGACCGCGATATCGAGCGTGAAAAGCGCGGTCGCCTGAATCAGGAGATCCGCGGCCTGGTCGAGCAGACCAACTCCGCCCTGCTCAACGAAAACGCCAACAAAGACAGCAAAGTGATCCCGACCCAGCGCGACCTGCTGGCCGGTATCGTTGCCAAGCATTATGCCCGCCAGCATCTGCTGCCGCGCGACGTGGTGCAGGCCCACGAGCGGGGTGATATTCACTATCACGATCTCGACTATTCGCCGTTCTTCCCGATGTTCAACTGCATGCTGATCGACCTGAAAGGCATGCTGACCCACGGCTTTAAGATGGGTAACGCCGAGATTGAACCGCCAAAATCAATCTCCACCGCCACTGCGGTGACCGCGCAGATCATCGCCCAGGTCGCCAGCCATATCTATGGCGGCACCACCATCAACCGGATCGATGAAGTACTGGCCCCTTTCGTTGCCGCCAGCTTTACCAAGCATCGCCGCGTGGCCGAAGAGTGGCAGATCCCGGATGCGGACGGTTACGCTCACTCCCGCACCGAAAAAGAGTGCTACGACGCGTTCCAGTCGCTGGAATATGAAGTGAACACCCTGCACACCGCCAACGGCCAGACCCCGTTCGTGACCTTCGGCTTTGGACTCGGCACCAGCTGGGAATCACGTCTGATCCAGCAGTCCATTCTGCGCAACCGTATTTCTGGCCTCGGCAAAAACCGCAAAACGGCGGTGTTCCCGAAGCTGGTGTTTGCCATCCGCGATGGCCTGAACCACAAGTTCGGCGATGCCAACTACGACATCAAACAGCTGGCGCTCGAGTGTGCGAGCAAGCGCATGTACCCGGATATTCTGAACTATGACCAGGTGGTAAAAGTCACCGGCTCGTTCAAAACCCCGATGGGCTGCCGCAGCTTCCTTGGCGTGTACGAAGATGAGAACGGCGAACAGGTGCACGACGGGCGTAACAACCTGGGCGTGATCAGCCTTAACCTGCCGCGCATCGCGCTGGAAGCCAAGGGCAACGAAGCCGCCTTCTGGAAGCTGCTGGACGACCGCCTGGTACTGGCGCGTAAAGCACTGATGACCCGTATCGCCCGCCTCGAAGGGGTGAAAGCCCGCGTGGCCCCGATTCTGTATATGGAAGGGGCGTGCGGCGTGCGTCTGAAAGCCGACGATGATGTGTCGGAGATCTTCAAAAATGGCCGCGCCTCTATTTCGCTGGGCTATATCGGGATCCACGAAACCATCAACGCGCTGGCGGGCGACCAGCATATCTACGACAGTGAGACGCTGCGCCAGAAAGGGATCGCCATTGTGCAGCACCTGCGCAACGCGGTGGATCGCTGGAAAGATGAAACCGGCTATGGCTTTAGCCTGTACAGCACCCCAAGCGAGAACCTGTGCGATCGCTTCTGCCGCCTGGATACCGCCGAGTTTGGCGTGGTGGACGGCGTGACCGACAAAGGCTACTACACCAACAGCTTCCACCTCGACGTGGAGAAAAAGGTCAATCCGTACGACAAGATCGACTTCGAAGCGGCCTACCCGCCGGTGGCGAGCGGTGGCTTTATCTGTTACGGCGAATACCCGAACATTCAGCACAACCTGAAAGCGCTGGAAGACGTGTGGGATTACAGCTATCAGCACGTGCCGTATTACGGCACCAACACGCCGATTGATGAGTGCTACGAGTGCGGCTTTACCGGTGAATTCGAATGTACCAGCAAAGGCTTCACCTGCCCGAAATGCGGTAACCACGACGCCGCCCGCGTCTCCGTGACCCGCCGCGTGTGCGGTTATCTCGGCAGCCCGGATGCGCGTCCGTTCAACGCCGGTAAGCAGGAAGAGGTGAAGCGCCGCGTGAAGCATTTAGGGAACGGGCAGATCGGCTGAATCTGAGTTCGCTTTTCCCCCTCACCCTAACCCTCTCCCTCAAGGGAGAGGGAACCGATCGAGCACATTGTTGAGTCCGGCACCGGTTTTCTCCCTCTCCCTGTGGGAGAGGGCCGGGGTGAGGGCATCAGGTTAACACTATGAACTTCCACCAGTATTACCCCGTCGACATCGTCAACGGCCCCGGTACCCGCTGCACCCTGTTTGTCTCCGGGTGCATCCACGAATGTCCCGGCTGCTACAACAAAAGCACCTGGCGCGTGAATTCCGGCCAGCCGTTCACCGCCGAAATGGAACAGCGGATCATCGACGATCTCAACGATACGCGCGTCAAGCGCCAGGGGATCTCGCTTTCGGGCGGCGATCCGCTGCACCCGCAAAACGTGCCGGCGATCCTCAGGCTGGTGCAGCGCATTCGCACCGAGTGCGCGGGCAAGGATATCTGGGTCTGGACCGGCTATAAGCTGGATGAGCTGAACGATGCCCAGCGGGAAGTGGTGGATCTTGTCAACGTGCTGATCGACGGCAAGTTTGTGCAGGATCTGAAAGACCCAATGCTGATCTGGCGCGGGAGCAGCAATCAGGTTGTGCATCATTTGCGTTGAGCGCTACTGGCTCAAAACCGACTCAAACTCTCCATCGCCACGCTTTTGAATGCCGCAAAGTCGCGGCAGCCGCAGAGCCGCGTCACCGCCCGTTCGCGCAGAAAGTTGACGAAGATATCGTAGATCGCCATCGCCTCTTCGTATTCGCTTTTGCTGATCGCCAGCAGGAAGATGACGTGGGCGGTTTCATCTCCCCACTGAATGCCGTGCGGCGCGAGGACGGTGTAGACCACGGTTTTTTGCGCCAGCAGGCCGAGGGAGTGCGGTAGCGCGATGCCGTCGCCCAGCAGGGTGCTGACAATGGCTTCACGCTCCACCACCGAATCGAGAAACTCTGCGCCGACAAAGCCCTCGTCCTGCAGCTGAGCGCACAGCTCCTGGAACAGCGTCTGCTGGTCGATGGGTTGCTCGATGATGCGAAAATGGCTGGCGTCGAAGTACTTCTCCAGCATCCACGGACGGGTTCTGTCCACCAGCACCAGCTTACCAATCTGCTCCAACTGATACTCGGTGGGGAACGGGGCGATGGTCACCACCGGCTTGGCCTTTTCGGCGATCCGCGCGGTAGAGATCACGAAGTCCTCGCTGATGCTCTCCATCAGCTCGTATTCCCGCAGGGTCAGGGTACGGCTGACCTCCACCTGCGGGTATTTGCGCTGCAATACCGCCTCGATCATCCGCACCATTGCATTCCCGGCGTCGCACACCAGCAGCACCCGCGGCTGGCGCTGATAGCCGATGTTGTAATGGCGCTCCAGCCCGACGCCGATGTGCAGCACCAGGAAACCAATTTCGTTTTCACTGATCGCATACGGGGTGTATTTCCCCCAGCCCGACACCGCTGCCAGGGTCATGTCCCAGGCCATCGGGTAGTGCTGCTTGATGTTATCCAGCAGCGGATTGGGGATCATGATCTGATAGCGCACGCGGGTGATCATGGTTTTTATATGGGTCAGTAAATCGGCGTGCAGCTGGGTATCGCTGAGCAGGTTGTAGTTATATTGCGTGTTGATGTAGCGCAGGATGTAGTTCACCAGCGCCTCTTCATCATCGGCGTTAATCGCACTCGGGGAGATCTCCTGCACCTGACGGGCGGCGATATGCACGCACAGCCAGTTCTCTTCCGAAGGCGAGAGCGCTTTATCGGCCAGTTGAGCGATGGCACTGGCGATGTCCCGCGCGGCATCGCGCACGTTGTCGGCCACCTCCTCTGCACTGAACTCCGGCAGCGGATAGCCTTCGCTGATGCGCCGCACCGACACCGCGCAGTAAAGACGTAAAAACAGCTCGCCTTCATCTGTCAGGCGAATTTGGTGGCGAGTACAGGTCTCGTGCAGCACCCGCACCAGCTGTTCAGGCACCCCGGCGTTGAGCGCCACTTCGGTGACCAGCGGATTCAGGCTGTCCTGCTGGGCCAGTTTCCACAGCAGGTCGGTCAGGCAGGCGCGGATCGCCATCTCGCTGCCAAACAGCTTCATGCCGTGGCGCGGACGGGTCTCCAGCGTCAGATGATAGCGCTGGAACCACTCCCGCACGTCTGCCATGTCGCTTTGCAGCGTGGCGCGGCTGATAAACCACTCATCGGCCAGGTCTTCCAGCTTGAGCGAAAAGGCCGCCGTGAGAAAACGCACCACCAGATAATGCACCCGCTCCGGGCCGCTGCGCGGGATGCGTATTGCCCGGGGATGTGCGTCCTGCAGCAGTTGATAGCGGGCGACATCGTCGATTTTAAGCTGATAGCCATTGCCCCGGCTGAGGATAAACTGCACCCCGTGATCCGCCAGCAGCGCATTCAGGGCGGTAATATCTGCCCGCACGGTGCGCGTGGATACCGACAACCGTTGCGCCAGCTCGTCCTGAGGCAGCGTTTCGTTTTGCAACATCTCATACAGTTGCGCTAAACGCGGGTTCGCAAATCGCACGTCGGTATCCTTTTAGGGCTCAGGGTTGGAGGGCAAAAACTACTTTACCCACTTCTTCGTCATGTCCAGCAGCGTTCGCACATCTTCCGGGCGGGTGTTGCCGCTGGCGCTGTCGATAATTGAACTATAGATATGCGGAATGATTTTGCTTACGCCCGCCTCCAGCGCAATGTGCAGGATTTCTTCGTAGTTTTCCAGATCGATGCCGCCGGTTGGCTCCAGCCAGAAGTCATGACGGGCGCAGGCCTCGGCCACCGCCTGGTATTCATCTCGACATTTCAGGCCGCCCATCGGGAAGTATTTGATCGAGCTGCCGCCAAAATCTTTCAGCAGGGCAATCGCCGTCTCCACCGGCACAATGCCGTCCGGCGCGGTGCTGCTAAGCGGCCCGGTGGAGATTTTCACCAGGCCCGGCGTGCCGGTTGGCGACACCAGACCGTTGACCACCGAGTCGTTCTGGCCGAGCAGCGCGCGGCTGGTCGCCACGCCGGTAAAGACCTGGTTAACGTGCTGGGGCTGCACCTGGCGGGCGATTTCGCTCACCATCGCCGACTGGTTCGGATCGCCCGCGCCCAACCCGACGGAGAGGGCGTTATCGATAAGCGCCGCGTACTCGCGCATATCTGCCACTGCGCTTGCCACGTCCGGGTAATTTTTAGAGAGCACACCCACCAGCACATGGCCTTCTGCCGCCTCATAAATGGCGCTGGCGTTGGCTTTGGAGCCGGCCAGCACGTTCAGGCAGACGCGGTCACGGTAAAAATTGGGGGTCAGTTTCATGCCTGTTTCTCCTGGCCTAATACTTCGCTGATGCGGCGATAGACAATATTCAGTTGGTCAGCGTTAACGCTGCGCACGTCCGCTTCGATGATCCCTTCGTTGGCTTTATACCCCCGGAAGTAGATAGCGTATTCGCCCTGCTTGAGCTGACTGACCAGCTCGCCGGTGCCGATGCCGGTCACGCCTTCGTTGAAGGCGATCTCCGCCCGGGCAATATCACGCCCGGCGCTGTCCCACACCACGCGGGCAGTCACACCGTCGAGGGTATTCAGCGCGTCGATAAATGGCGTCATCTTCGCCACCATCTCCGCCCCACTCTCTTTGGTCGCCGTCAGGTAGTGTTCGATGGCGCAGGTCAGGCCGAGAATGCCCTCTTTGCCCACTTTCATCGCCCGGCCAATGCCCGCCGTCTGGCGCTTCACCCACTCAACGTACTGGGTTTTACCGATCACCAGCCCGCTGGTGGGTCCTTCAATTGCCTTCGCGCCGCTGTAGATCACCAGGTCCGCGCCGGAGCGGTAGTAAACGTGCAGATCTTCTTCGGCCGCTGCATCGACGATTAAGGGCAGGTTGTGTTTACGCGCCACGACGGCCGCCTGCTCTACGCTGAGCATGCTTTTCTGCACGCAGTGGTGGGATTTGATATACAGGATCGCCGCCGTGCGCGGGGTGATCGCCGCCGCCAGCTGATCGGCGGAGCATTCGTTGGCGTAGCCCGCTTCCACCAGCCTGCCGCCGCCCAACGCCACCATGGAGCCCACCGGGGCACCAAAGTTGACGTTATGGCCTTTCGGCAGCACGATTTCGTTATTCTCAATCGGGGTGACGTGCAGGTTTTCCAGCAGCCAGTCGCTGTCTTTCACCAGCACCGCCGCCACCGACTGGGCAATGCCCGCCGAGGCGCAGGAGACGACGGTTGCCCCTTCCACGTCCAGCAGGTTAGCAATGTACTCCCCGGTTTTGTTGACCAGATCCTTCATCTCGAAGTACTGGTTCATGCCGTCCATCGCCGCCTGCACCACTTCCGGACGCGGGGTAGAGACGCCCAGCGCCGTCATGCGGCCCGAGGTATTAATGACCTGTTTTAAATGGTATTTCTCATAAATCGAAGACATGTTCCGTTCTCCCTTGTTCGGTCATGTAGCCCTTGCCCGCCCGAATGGCGGCCAGCGGCACCAGAATATGTTCAGCCTGCAGGCTGTCGTTGTCAGCATCCACCAGCAACGTCGGCTGGCGTTTAATCGTGAACAGCGTCAGATCGGCATCCAGCCCCGGCTGAATGCGCCCTTTACGCGCCAGGCGCAGGCCGTCGGCAGCGTGGGCGGTGACGCAGTCAATCACCTGCGGCAGCGACAGGCCGATGGCGAGGAATTTCGACATCACGCTCGCCAGACTGCCCACCGGGCCGTTAAGGCGGTTGCGGCAGTAAATATCCGAGCTGATGGTGTGCGGCAGAATGCCCAGCGCGATGGCGCGCTTCGCCACCTCAAAGCTAAAGCTCGCCGTACCGTGGCCGACGTCCAGACGCACGCCACGCTTAAGCGCACGGGTGACGGAGGCACGCAGCTCGCCGGTCGGGGTCAGAATGCGGTTGGGTTTGCCGTTATAGCAGTGGGTAATGATGTCGCCGGAACTCAGCAGATCGGCAATCTCATCGAGGTTCGGCGGGTTGTTGCCGATGTGCACCATCAGCGGCAAATCGCCGTTGGCTTTTTGCATCGCTTTGCCGCGCTCCAGCGGGGTAATACCGTTATCGCCCACCACGCTGCTGCTCATGCGCGCTTTCAGGCCGACGATAAAGTCCGGGTGACGGGCCACCGCCTGCTGCACCGCCCCGGCGTCGATATTGTTCATGTCCGCCAGCTCGTTCTGGGCAATCAGCCCCACACGGGAGATGTTCAGCAGGGCATAAACCTCGGTGGCCGCCTGGCGGGTAATGGCATAGAAATCATCCACGTCGTCGGCCCCGGTGCTGCCCGCATCAACCACGCTGGTGACGCCGGTGGCAATACCGACGCTGTCCGGCTCATCAAAGTAGATGGGGGAGTTCGGGTAGCAGTGGACGTGGGAATCAATCCAGCCTGCGCTGACGTACGTTTCCCCGTTCAGCTCAACGGTGCGATGTGCGGGATCGGTGATGTCGCCAACCGCCGCAATCTTCCCGTCCTGAATGGCGATATCGGTCAGGGTATCGTCGGTGAGGCGCGCACGGCGCAGGAGTAAATCAAACATACAACTCTCCTGTTGAAGCGGGCGCCGAAGCGCCCGTTGAGATTAGATCGCCACCGGGAACAGCGAACCGAGGATCATCGCCCCAAGGATCGCGCCGCCGGTAATCGGCTTCTGCCAGAGGTAGAACAGCAGGGCACCCACCAGCGAACCGATGCCGATAGGAATCGAGGCGGTCATCGCGCTGAGGATAATCAGTGGCCCGAGGAAGCGGCCGGAGGCGTTACCGGCCCCCATCATCACGTCTGCCCCGTAGGTGGAGTCGCTCTGGTTGATGGTGAACTTACGCGCCAGAATGATCAGGTAGCCAATCGCCAGACCAATCACCAGGCCGGTCACTAACGAGGCCGCGAAGTTGGCCACCGGGAAGACAATGCCCGCCCCCAGCAGCAGCGCCGGAACCCCAAGGCCGACCCCGGTCTGGATGGCCCCGCCGATATCGAGGATCCCTACCAGCGAGCCTTCGATAATGCGTGCAAACAGGAAGCTGGCACCAAAGGCCGCCACCGCGCCGTACACACCGGTGTCGATACCGGCTTTCAGCATCGCCACGAAGGCCACTTCGTTAAACGCGCCGATGCCGTACAGGTAGTACATGTGCGTCCCGGCGAACACGCCGGAAGAGAGCAGGCCAACGAAGATCGGGAACGACCAGTCGGCATACCAAAAACCTTTATTCTGTTCCATTGCGAGGCTCCTGTTACTTGCCGCTGAGCGAGTTATGGATCATGTCGAGCCAGTTCGGCACGGTCAGATGGAAGGATTCGATCATCTTCATGTCGAAGCCGCGGAAGAAGCCGCTCAGGACGAACAGCACCACGATGGCGCCCATCATCACTTTGGTGATGCGGTTCCAGCCGCTCTCTTCCACGCCTTTGCCGATCAGAATGCCCAGCACCAGACCCGGCACGGCGTTACCCATAATCAGCTGCGCTGCGCCGCCAAACACGGTGGCCCAGAAGCCCGATTTTTTGCCTGCGTCAATCGCCGCCAGCCAGAAGATCACCGGCATCACCGTGTTAACCAGCAGATTCGCCGCCGGAACCAGCACCTTCACGGCCGTCACCTGCAGTGCTGCTGGCACCGAGGAGGCTGTCAGATTCAGGAAAGTGACCACCAGCATGCCGATCACGCCGCAGGCGATGGCCATTTTCTTCGGATCGTGCAGCGTCTCGCCGACGTTGCGGTTTTTCAGCATCAGTGCCGCGGCACCCCAGTTAGGGATGATGCGATGGTCCACGTCCTGGGTGAACGCACCCGCCGCCACCGACGAGGCCCAGGCGTTAAAGAAGAATCCCAGACCGAAGGAGAAGTGAGAAGCCGGATCGCCTTCACAGGAGTTCAGCTCCCCCAATGTACGAAACGCGCCCATACCTTGTGTGGTAGGCGCATGAAACATGCGTGCAGCCCCGGCACCCACACCGACGCCAACCAGGCCGCCGATGATGAGCGATTTTATTAAAATTATCAGGAACATCTGTCTGCCCTTTTAGTCATTTCAGCGTTGCGTGACAAAATCGACCTTATCAAGGTTGATGGCGGTCACGTTGACGGTCACGTCCAGCTCCACGCTGTAGGTGCGTCTTTCCCGGCGCAAAAAGAAAAACAAAAATGCCTCTTTGCGTACCGCTTCTCGCGCATGAATAACCTGCACGTCCTGTGGCTCTATGCGCAGTAGGATATGGGGCGAGGCTTTCATCACCTCAGCCTGTACGTGGTTCAGTGCGTCAGCAAAGGCGCGGGCTTTCGCCTCGCCTTTGCCGCTCACTCTCACCCTGGTGGTGAATTGTTCTTTCATGCTTATGCGCCGTACTTCTTCTGCCACGCCAGCACCAGACGCTCGCCCAGCTCTTCTTTGTCCATAAAACCAAACCCGAGCACGTTGTTGCCTTCGTTGATGGCTGTGACGCCCTCTTCCACGGAACGCATACCGTATTTCGCTTTGTAGCCGTGCTTCGTCTGGGCGGTGATTGCACCCGCGCCGCCGCTGCCGCAGAAGGAGATACCGAAGGTGGCGTTTTCGGCTTTCATCACGTCACCCAGCTTCATGTCTGCCGCCACGCCCGGTACCACCACCGCACGGCCGCCCGCTTTTTCAACGCCTGCGGCCACTTTCTGCCCTTTACCCAGGCGATCGCCAATCACGACTGTAATCTGTTCCATCTTGTGCTCCTTAAAGGTTATCTTTCGCGACTTCGAAGTGAACGGAGAGCAGCCAGGCCTCTTCATCAGGAAGATTGCCAAACTGGGCCACCACTTCGCGGGCCAACGACATTGAATCAGGTGAAATTTCGTCAAACAGATCCGCTTCGACCTCCGGTAACGGCTCGCCGGTCACCGACCGGTGCGCCATCGCCCGAACGTGGGAGGTCAGCATTTGTTCCTGAACGGCATTGGGGAGGATGTGGTGGTCGCCCAGCAGGGCAAAAACCTGCTTCAGCATGGTGTCGGCAAGCTGTTCCGTTTGCGCCGCCTGGTCTCCAACGTCGTTTATTACCGTTCCGTTAATCACTGGTCTTATCCCGTTAATGGCTCTGGAATAAAACTAACGCTGGAGGTTAATAGTTTGTAGCGAGTTGTTTTCCACTTCGAAGTGGAAAGGGAGGCGGTGCCAGTGATCTGTGCCACATTATTGCGCTGAATATGTATTATCAGCTGGCTTTACGTGATGAATATCACGCTATTCGGCGGCAAATGAAGGGGAGGTAAAGTGGAATCGTTGACCAACGGAGGCACAGAAATGTGATGTGGATAAGGTTTTCTTATTACGTTGCAGCAAACAAAACGGGGGCATGACGCCCCCGTTGATGATGTCGGGTGAGACTAGCGGAACTTTTTGTGGTTTTCGTTGCGCGTGGCGACGAATCCATCAGCCGCGGCCTGGGCTTCTTTCACTTTGCCTTCGCTGGCAAGCTTCAGAGCACCATCAATTTGGCCGACCAGTACGTCAAAACCGTGACGATAGTCTTTCATCTCCGCGCTGTCAGCAGCCTTACCTTCCAGCTTCGGCGGGGTATCCTTTTGCGCATCCAGCGCTGCGGTCCGCATTTTGGTTAAGGCAGATTTCATCTCATCCGCATTATCCGTTTTCTGCACCACCTTCAGGTTATCGCTGAGGGTGTGCATATTGTCTTCCAGATCGGCAGCAAATACCGACGAACTCAGCACCAGCGATGACGCCGCGAGGATAGCTAACAGGTTTTTACGCATTGCTCACTTCCTTTTTTATTATGAAAAAAAAGCGCACCGGAGTGCGCTTGAATGTTACTGGCCGGCGATCTTCATCTCCGGTAACAGCACTGAACCACACTGAATATTGCTACGGGTCTCAATATCGTTGCCGACGGTCACGATATTGCGCCACATATCTTTTAAGTTGCCGGCGATGGTAATTTCGCTCACCGGATACTGAATTTCACCGTTTTCTACCCAGAAGCCGGACGCGCCGCGGGAGTAGTCGCCGGTCACGCCGCTGACGCCCTGCCCCATCAGCTCGGTCACCACCAGCCCGGTGCCCATCTCTTTCAGCATCTGCTCAAAGCTCAGGCCACGGCCAGGAATGCGCCAGTTGTGGATGCCGCCCGCGTGACCGGTGCTTTGCAGTCCCAGCTTGCGTGCGGAATAGCTGGTCAGCAGCCACTGGGTCAGAATGCCGTCCTTGATAATGTCACGACGCTCGGTGCGCACGCCTTCGCTGTCGAACGGCGTTGAGGCCAGCCCTTTCAGCAGGTGCGGATGCTCTTCAATGGTCAGCCATTCCGGCAGGATCTGCGTGCCCAGCGCGTCGAGCAGGAAGGTCGATTTTCGGTAAACCGCACCGCCCGCAATTGCGCCGACCAGATGGCCAAACAGCCCGGTCGCCACTTCATTGGCAAAAATAACCGGTGCTTTCATGGTAGACAGTTTTCGCGGCGCGAGACGGGACAATGTGCGTTTTGCGCACTCTTCCCCTACCCACTCCGGCGACTGCAGATCGCCCAGCGCGCGGCCAATGGTGTAGGCGTAATCACGCTCCATGTCGCCGTTCTCTTCAGCAATGACGCAGCTGGAGAGCGAGTGGCGGGTGGAGCTGTAGCCCTGCAGCATGCCGTGGCTGTTGCCAAACACTTTAATACCGTAATGGCTGTTAAAGCTGCCGCCTTCGGTATTGGTGATGCGTTTATCTGCCTTCAATGAGGCCTGTTCGGCGCGGGCTGCCAGTTCGATAGCCTCGTCAGGCGAAACTTCTGCCGGGTGAAACAGATCCAGATCCGGGGCCTCAAAGGCCAGTAATTCTCTGTCTGCCACGCCCGCATAGGGGTCAGGAGAGGTGTAGCAGGCGATATCCAGCGCCGCCTGCACGGTGCGTGCAATGGCATCGGGACTTAAGTCAGTCGACGAGGCGCTGCCTTTACGGTTCTGGTGATAAACAGTAATCCCTAAGGCGCCATCGCTATTAAATTCAACGGTTTCCACTTCACCATAGCGTGTGCTGACGCTGATGCCGGTGGTTTTACTGACGGCGACTTCTGCCCCGTCTGATTTCGCTGACGCCAGCTCAAGGGCCATGGAGACGGCGTTTTCCAGTGCTTTACGCTGCGCTGCAACTTGTGAGATCACTTTCATCGTAAATGCCATAATGTAAGGTGTAGTTAGCTGAAGTCTAACAGAGAACCGTTTCTCAGTACGCGTCTAAACTGGTAACATTAGCCTCTTTTTTTAAGGAGCCTGACATGACTAAGCAGCCCGAAGACTGGCTCGACGACGTTCCCGGTGATGACATCGAAGACGAAGATGATGAGATCATCTGGGTCAGTAAAAGTGAAATTAAACGCGACGCCGAAGAGTTAAAACAGCTTGGTGCGGAGATAGTAGAACTCGGTAAGAACGCGCTGGATAAAATCCCGCTCGATCCCGATCTGCGTGCCGCCATCGAACTGGCACAACGCATCAAGAAAGAGGGCCGCCGTCGCCAGATGCAGCTGATTGGCAAAATGTTGCGCCAGCGCGATGTGGATCCGATCCGTCAGGCGCTGGATAAGCTCAAAAACCGCCACAACCAGCAGGTTGCCCTGTTCCATAAGCTGGAACAGATCCGCGATCGTCTGATTGAGAATGGCGATGATGCCGTAGCAGAAGTGCTGAACCTGTGGCCAGATGCCGATCGTCAGCAGTTGCGATCCCTTATCCGCAACGCGCAGAAAGAGAAAGAGGCGAATAAGCCGCCGAAGTCCGCGCGTCTGATTTTCCAGTATCTGCGCGAGCTGGCGGAAGCCGAAGCCTAATGCGCTCGCGTTGCGCCTGCTGTTTGCCGGATGGCGGTGTAAACGCCTTATCCAGCTGACAAAAACAAGCCCGGTAAGCGTTACGCTACCGGGCTTTTTATTACGCTGTCGCGGTGGCTTTCTTCGCCAGCCCGTCGAGCAGCTTCTGATGGATACCACCAAACCCGCCGTTGCTCATCACCAGAATGTGATCGCCCGGCTGCGCGGTTTTCACCACCATCTCCGCTAAAGTATCGACGTCGGCATGCCAGAACGCCGGCTGGATGCACGCGTCCGCCACTTCCGCCACCTGCCACGGAATATGCTGTGGCTGCAGCAGGAACACTTCATCCGCACGGCCTAACGACGGCGCCAGGTCATCTTTGCAGATGCCCATTTTCATGGTGTTCGAACGTGGCTCCAGTACCGCCAGGATCCGCGCCGTCCCGCCCACTTTGCCGCGCAGCGCGGCCAGAGTGGCCAGAATCGCGGTCGGATGATGGGCGAAATCGTCATACACCGTTACGCCGTGGGCTTCGCCACGCAGCTCAAGACGGCGACGGGCATTGATGAAGGTGTCCAGCGCCTTCGCCGCATCGGCAGGCAGCACGCCCACATGACGCGCCGCGGCAATCGCCATCAACCCGTTATGCATGTTGTGTTCACCCACCAGCGCCCATTTCACTTCACCGACTTTTTCGCCATCCAGCAGCACTTCCCACTGGGAAGCATCGTTGGTCAGCTTTTTCGCCTGCCAGTGGCCCTGCTCGCCCACCAGCTCCTGCTCGCTCCAGCAGCCCATCGCCATCGTCTGTTTCAGATTGATGTCGTTTTCCGGCAGGATGATGCGCCCCTGACCCGGCACAATGCGCACCAGATGGTGGAACTGCTTCTGAATCGCTTTCAGGTCGTCGAAAATATCGGCGTGATCGAACTCAAGGTTATTGAGGATCAGCGTTCGCGGACAGTAGTGAACAAACTTGGAGCGTTTATCAAAGAATGCACAGTCGTATTCGTCCGCTTCGATGACAAAGAACGGGCTGTCGCCCAGACGCGCAGAGACCTCAAAATTGCCCGGCACACCGCCGATCACAAAGCCTGGCTGGTAGCCGCAGGCTTCGAGGATCCAGGTCGCCATCCCGGCGGTGGTGGTTTTGCCGTGCGTCCCGGCCACCGCCAGCACCCAGCGGTCGCGCAGCACGAAATCATGCAGCCACTGTGGGCCGGACTGGTACGGAATATTGCGTTCCAGCACTGCCTCTACGCAGGGATTACCGCGCGTCATCGCGTTACCGATAATCACCAGATCCGGCTGCGGTTCCAGCTGGCTGGCATCATATCCCTGAATGAGTTCGATCCCCTGGCTCTCCAGCAGCGTGCTCATCGGCGGATACACATTGGCGTCCGAACCTGTCACTTCATGACCCAGAGCGCGCGCCAGCATTGCCAGGCCGCCCATGAAAGTGCCACAAATCCCCAATATATGAATGCGCATACGTCATAATCCTTCTTCAATGTGGCGCACATTTTACGCATATGTCAGCAGCAGAGGAACGCATTTCAGGAAAATCTGTATCTAGCTGGCGCGATTCACCTCTGCGTAATTATTTGAATGTTTGTTAAGATTGTTTGGCATCAACAACTTTACTCCACATCCAATGCAGGGAAGAGTTATGAAAACGTTAGGTGAATTTATTGTCGAAAAGCAGCACGAGTTCTCTCATGCGACCGGTGAACTCACTGCTTTGTTGTCGGCAATAAAGCTGGGCGCCAAGATCATCCACCGCGATATCAATAAGGCCGGTCTGGTCGATATCCTGGGTGCCAGCGGTGCTGAAAACGTTCAGGGCGAGGTTCAACAGAAGCTCGATCTGTTCGCAAATGAAAAACTGAAAGCGGCACTGCGTGCGCGCGACATCGTTGCGGGGATCGCCTCTGAAGAAGAAGATGAAATCGTCGTCTTTGAAGGGTGTGAACATGCCAAGTATGTCGTACTGATGGATCCACTGGATGGTTCATCTAACATCGACGTTAACGTCTCTGTCGGCACTATCTTCTCCATTTACCGCCGCGTTACCCCAGTCGGCACGCCGGTCACTGAAGAAGATTTCCTGCAGCCGGGCAACAAGCAGGTGGCCGCGGGTTATGTGGTCTATGGCTCCTCGACCATGCTGGTGTACACCACCGGCTGCGGCGTGCATGCCTTTACCTACGACCCGTCGCTGGGCGTATTCTGCCTGAGCCAGGAGCGTATGCGCTATCCGCAGAAAGGCAGCACCTACTCCATCAACGAAGGGAACTACATTAAATTCCCGTCGGGCGTGAAGAAGTACATTAAATTCTGCCAGGAAGAAGATACGCTGACCCAGCGCCCGTATACCTCGCGCTATATCGGTTCCCTGGTGGCGGATTTCCACCGCAACCTGCTGAAGGGCGGGATCTACCTCTACCCAAGCACCGCAAGCCATCCGAACGGTAAGCTGCGCCTGCTGTATGAGTGCAACCCGATGGCCTTCCTTGCGGAGCAGGCGGGCGGTAAAGCCAGCGACGGCAAAGAGCGGATTATGGATATCATGCCGGAAAGTCTGCACCAGCGCCGTTCGTTCTTCGTCGGCAACGATCATATGGTCGACGATGTTGAGCGTCTGATCCGTGAATACCCGGACGCGTAATTTTTAAAATACGAACAGGGGCCTTCGGGCCCCTTTTTCTTATCTGTTGAAATTTTATTACCAGTACTATTATTAACATCCATCAAATATTTAATAATAACAATTCATATGCTAATTAATTGATAAATAAAAACACCCCGCGCAAAATTTATTAATTTACCCGCGGGATCATAAAATACGCCTGGCGATATTTAATGAACTGTACGCTCACTTCAATGCTGAATCGACTCACGCCATCCGGCGGTGCAGAGGCCCACAGGCGGCATCAATCCATCCCCGCGTAATCAGCTGCATATTCCACCCAACGCCGGGCATTGGCCGCGACCCGGTTTAAAAATATTTATATATTAGTTGGTATAAACACATATAAAAATCTTGCTATCGCGACGGGAAATATTACTTCATCATTACATCATATAAATATTGGTTACTGGGAACTGGTAGAAAATGAAAAATCTCTCGCGTTCATCCACGGGTATTGATCTCAATCTCATTCCTGTTTTTATTGAAGTTGTCAGATGTGGAAGCATGGCTAAAGCCTCTTTACGTCTGAATATGTCCAGACCGGCCGTCAGCCTGGCGCTAAAACGCTTTGGGATGCTGTTTAACGAGCCGCTGTTTACGCGCAAGGGCCTGTTTCTGGAGCCAACGCCGCACGCATTGCTGTTGACCAGCGAGATGGAAAAGCTGCTGGGCTTGATCCACGATCATATCGCCAGCACCCCCGCCAATGGGGAGAGCATTCCAGCGCCTGCGGCGCCGGAATGTGATGAGCCTAGATCCGTTGCATGGACAATTTGAACGACGACATTGCCTCGATAAGCTCGCGGGATTGATCTTCCAGCGAGCGCGTCGCGGCTGAGGATTGCTGCACCAGCGCTGCGTTTTGCTGCGCGGTTTCGTCCATCTGGTTGACGGCAATATTCACCTGCGCAATACCGTGACTCTGCTCCTGCGACGCGTTGGCAATTTCACGCATCAGCTTCGTCATCCGCAGCACTTCGGTGGCAATCTCGTCCATGGTTTCACCCGCCTGCTGGGCCAGCTCGCTGCCTTCGCTGACGTGCGACTGCGAGTCGCTGATCAGGGTACGGATCTCTTTGGCCGCGTCGGCGCTGCGGCTGGCAAGATTACGCACTTCACCGGCCACCACCGCGAACCCTCGTCCCTGCTCGCCCGCACGGGCGGCTTCCACCGAAGCGTTGAGCGCCAGGATATTGGTCTGGAAGGCAATCCCGTCGATCACGCTGAGGATATCGGCGATGCGGTTGGCGCTGCCGGAGATGTCGCGCATCTTCTCAATCACGTAGCACACCATTTCGCTGCCGCGATCGGCGGTGTCAGAGACGGTCTTCGCCAGCAGGTGCGCCTGCTCGGCATTGTCGGCGTTCTGTTTCACCGTGGCGGTGAGCTCTTCCATGCTGGCCGCGGTCTGCTCCAGGGAGGTGGCGGTCGATTCAGTGCGCTGGGCAAGGTGCATGTTGCCTGCGGTCAGCTCCCGGCTGCCGATGTCGATTTGCGAGCTGGCATCACGCACGCGCAGTACCGAGCCCATCAGCGACTGGCGCATCTCTTCGATGGCCGCGTTCAGGCGGTTAAACTCCTGACTTGCCGGGGCATTCAGCGACTGGGTCAGATCCCCGGCGGCCACGTGCTCCAGCTGGGCAATCGAGGCGGAGAGCGGCTTCAGCAGCATATGACGCAGCGCCAGCCAGGCCAGCACGATAATCCCGGCGGTCAGCAGCGCGGCGACAATAATCAGCAGCATCACCCGATTTTTACTCGCCTGCACCGCCGCCACTTCGGCTTTGCCGCGGCTGTCGCTCCAGGTCTGGAAGGCCTGCATGTCATTATCGAACTGACGCGCCACCGGCACCAGGCTGTTCTCCAGCAGATCGTAATAGGCATCGGCGCTCTGCTCGTTGAGCGCGTTCTGCATCGGCACAATTCCCTTTTCGTTATAGGCCGCCAGGCTCGTGGCGACCTTCTTCAGCAGCTGTTCGCCTTCGGGATTGCTCACGCCGCTATCGAAGACGTTTTTCAACGTTTTTTGCGCCAGCGCAATTTCGTTATTGATGTTTTTCACTGATTTGGCGGCATCATCCAGCAGGCCCACCTCCATCATGCGGACGGCCTGACCCGCTTCATTACGCGCGCGCAGGATCAGGGTGTAGCCCGAATTGAGCTGCACCAGTTGTTCACCCTGGAGGTGGTTAATGCGCTCCAGCGAAGAGGAACTTTGTGTGAGGGCATAAATACCGATACCACTGACAAGCAGCAGCAGGAAGGTCATAACGGCCAGTAAAGAAAGCAAGCCGGTACGAATCGATAGCGTTTTCAGCATGATGTAATTTCCGGTAGCGAGATAAATCTGGACAGAATTAACGATTATCGGCCGCTACCGGAAAATAATTAGACCTTTAGCAAATTCAGTATGTTACTACTTTGCTGCTGGCGTGTTGACGCGTGTAACAGGCGAACTCTGGCGGTTCTCCCAGAGCACCGTCAGGCCGCGCTGCAGGGCAATAAAGATGAACAGCAGGATGCCAATCGCAATCTTGGTCCACCACGAGCTGAGCGTGCCGTCAAAGTTGATGTAGGTCTGAATCAGCCCCTGGATCGCCACCCCGAACAGTGTACCGAGCACGGTGCCAACCCCGCCGCTGAGTAGCGTCCCGCCTATCACCACCGAGGCAATCGCATCCAGCTCCACCCCCACCCCAGCCAGCGCGTAGCCTGCCTGGGTATAGATCGAGAAGATGATCCCCGCAAGCGTAGCCAGCCCGGTGGAAAGCATATAGATGCGGACAGTGGTGCTGCGGGTGGAGATCCCCATCAGGTTGGCCGAGGTTGCACTGCCGCCCATCGCATACACTTCGTTGCCAAAGCGGGTGCGGTGCGCGAGGAAGATCCCGATCACCACCACGCCCAGCATGATCAGACCAAGAATACTCAGACGGCCGCCGCCGGGGATTTTCCACGCCAGGCTTGAGAGGGTGTCGTAGATCGGATGGTTAATCGGAATCGACTCTTCCGACACCAGATAGCTGACGCCGCGCAGGAAAAACATCCCGGCAAGCGTAATAATAAACGCCGGGATTTTCAGGGCGTCGATCAGCAGCCCCATAAAGGCACCAAAGGCGCAGCCCATCGCCAGCACCAGCGGGAAGGCCAGCAGCGGCGAGATCCCCCAGAAGCCAATCGCCTTCGCCAGGAACACGCCGGTAAAGGCGATCACCGACCCGACGGAGAGGTCGATCCCGCCGGAGAGGATGACAAAGGTCATGCCGACGGCGATGATCCCGAGGAAGGCGTTATCGGTCAGGATGTTGCAGATGACGCGCGTCGAGGCAAAGCCGGGGAACTGCGTCAAACAGTAGAGATAGCCCAGCACAAACACGCCCAGGGTTATCATCAGCGGTAAATTACGTTTTATCATGACCACGAATCCCCTTAATGAGACTGATAAAGCGCGGCGACTGCACGATCAGCACGCAGAGCACCACCACCGCTTTCACCACCTGGTTGAGTTCCGGCGGGAACCCGGACAGCAGGATCCCGGTATTCATCCCCTGGATAATCAGCGCACCAATCACCGACAGCAGCAGGTTGAAGCGCCCGCCCATCAGCGACCCACCGCCGATCACCACCGCCAGAATGGCATCCAGCTCCAGCCACAGCCCGGCGTTGTTGGCATCAGCACCGCGAATATCCGCCGCGACGATAATCCCGGCAATGGCGGCGCATACCCCGCTTAATACATAGGTCAGCATCACCATCAGGCGGGTGCTGACCCCGGCGTTTTTCGCCGCGCGAATGTTGATCCCCACCGCCTCAATGAACATCCCGAGGGCGGTTTTGCGAGTAAAGAGCCAGAAGGCAATCAGGGTCACCACCACAATGATCACCGGCGTCGGGAAGAAGAACAGCGAGCCGCTGCCAATCCACGCCAGGTTCGGGGCGTTAAAGGTGACGATCTGCCCGGAGGTGATCAGCTGCGCGACCCCGCGTCCGGCCACCATCAAAATCAGGGTGGCGACGAACGGCTGGATCTTGAGAATGGCGACCAGAATGCCGTTCCACAGCCCGGCAAGCACCCCGGTGCCCAGGGTCACCAGCAGCACCACCGGCAGGCTGTGTCCGGCCACGGTCATCGACGCGGCAGTCGCCCCGGCAATGGCCATCACCGCCCCCACCGACAGGTCAATCCCGCCGGTGGCGATCACCAGCGTCATACCAATCGCCAGCAGCGCCACCGGGGCAGCGCGGTTTAAAATATCAATCGGACTGCCAAACAGACGGCCGTCCTGGAGGATAATCTGATAAAAATGCGGCGAAACCAGGCTATCCACCAGCAGCACCAGCAGCAGGGCAATAATTTGCGGCATGCCGGTGGGCCATTTGAAGCGGCGCTTCGGCTCGCCGGTTTGAGAAAGGGAACGGGGCATCACGGTGCTCTCCTTAAGCCGCAATGGCATTCATGATGGCCGGAACGGACAGGGCTTCCAGCGGGATCTCTGCCACCTGCTGACGGTCGCGCATGATGATCACCCGGTCGGCATAACCCACCAGTTCCTCCAGCTCGGACGAGATGACCAGCAGGGCCAGACCGTCGGCACACAGCGTTTCAATCAGGCGAATAATCTCCGCATGGGCGCCGACGTCGATACCGCGCGTTGGCTCATCGAGGATCAGGAACTGCGGTTTGGTCAGCAGCCAGCGCGACAGCAGGACTTTTTGCTGATTGCCGCCGGAGAGGAATTCGATCGGCTGTTCCGCACTCGGGGTACGAATGCCCAGCTGACGAATAAAGCGCTCGGCAATGGCATTTTGCTCTTTACGCGGGATTGGCCGCAGCCAGCCGCGCTGGGCCTGCAGAGCCAGAATGATGTTTTCACGCACCGAGGCCGCGGCAATAATCCCGTCGGTTTTGCGATCTTCCGGGCAGAAGCCGATCCCGAGGCTGGAGGCCTGATGCGGCGAGCGCAGGGCCTGGGGCTTGCCTTTGATCAGCGCGCTACCGGTGTCAGCAGGTTTGATCCCGAAGATCACTTCCGCGGTTTCGGTGCGCCCGGATCCTAACAGCCCCGCCAGACCGACGATCTCGCCGGGGCGGACCTCCAGATCAAACGGGGCGATGGTGCCTTTTTTGCCGTAGCCTTTAAACGCCGCCACCGGCTTATCGCTGAGCAACGTGCGGCCCGCACGTTGCAGGGCGTTGGTCTCCAGCTCGCGGCCCAGCATCATCTTCACCAGCTCAATCTGCGGCAGCTCGCGCGTTTCGCGACAGCCGACAAAGCTGCCGTTACGCAGGACGGTAATGCGGTCGCTGACCTCATACACCTGATCGAGGAAGTGGGTCACGAAGATCAGGCTCACCCCCTGGTCGCGCAGCTGACGCATCAGGGTGAAGAGCATCTCCACCTCCTGGGTATCGAGGCTGGCGGTGGGTTCATCGAGGATTAGCACTTTGGCAGAGAGGTCGATAGCCCGGCAGATGGCAACGATCTGCTGCATCGCCACCGAAAAGCGGTTCAGGGGTTCACGCACGTCGAGCGAGAAGCCGTATGACGCCATCAATTTTGTGGCACGATCCACCATCTCTTTACGTCGAATCAGGCCAAAGCGCTTCGGCTCCCGGCCAATAAACAGGTTATCCGCCACCGACATGTTCGGCAGCAGGTTCACTTCCTGATAGACCGTGCCAATGCCCAGCTGCTGGGCGTGGGCGGTATTTTTTGGCGAAATGGTATGACCATCGAGCCAGATGGTGCCGCGATCGGCGTGATAAACGCCGGTCAGGGCTTTAATCAGGGTGGATTTCCCGGCGCCGTTTTCACCGAGCAGCGCCATGATTTCACCGCGACGCAGGCTGAAATCAACGTTATCCAGCGCTTTTACGCCGGGGAAGAATTTGCTTAATCCTTCGGTTCGGAGGATTTCCTGGTTTGTATTCATAAAATGACCCTCACCCCAACCCTCTCCCTAAAAGGGAGAGGGAGAAAATAATCAATGCCGACTCGGACTATCCCCTCTCCCCTCAGGGGAGAGGGTTAGGGTGAGGGGAAAAGGCCTTAGTAGCCCATATTTTTCTTCTTCTCTAACTCTTCTTTTGCGGTATCAGGCAGGTAAAGGGTGGATTTGGTGATGGTGACTTTCTCCGGCAGGGTGCCGTCTTTCTTGAATTTTTCCAGCGCGTCAAAAGCCGGGCCAGCCATGTTTGGGGTCAGCTCAACGCTGGCGTTGGCTTCTTTGTCGATCATTGCTTTGTAGATATCCGGCACGCCGTCGATAGAGCCGGTGAGGATATCGCTACCCGGCTTGAGACCCGCTTCTTTGATCGCCTGAATCGCACCGATCACCATGTCATCGTTATGGGCGTAAACCATGCAGATGTTTTTGCCGTTGTTCTCGGCTTTGATAAAGCTCTCCATGACCTCTTTCCCTTTACTGCGGGTAAAGTCGCCGGACTGAGAGCGGATAATCTTGATGTTTGACGCTTTGGCGATCGCATCAGCGAAGCCTTTCTTACGGTCAATTGCCACGCTGGCGCCGACGGTGCCCTGCAGCTCAACCACGTTACACGGCTTACCCGCGACCTGCTTAATCAGCCACTCACCGATCAATTGGCCTTCCAGCACGTTGTTGGCGGTGACGGTGGTCATATAGAGAGATTTGTCTTTTACATCGATGGAACGATCGAGCAGGAAGACCGGGATCTCGGCATCTTTGGCTTCTTTTAACACCGGTTCCCACCCTGTCGCCACCACCGGCGCAATGAAGATGGCATCAACGCCCTGGGCGATAAACGAGCGTACCGCTTTGATCTGATTTTCCTGTTTTTGCTGACCATCGGCGATTTTCAGCGTGATACCGCGTTTTTCGGCCTCGCTCTTCGCAACGTTCGTTTCCGCTGCACGCCAGCCTGATTCTGAGCCGACCTGCGCAAATCCTACGGTTAAAGGAGCGGCCATCGCCATAGACGACATGGCTGCCGAAACTGCTGTGACAAGAAGTAAGCGCTTCCACATAGTGATACCCTCGTAGCCCAGGTTATTGTTGGTTAATAGATGTTCCGCGAAAAAACTATAGACAATGCGAGATGTAACGGAGTGTGTTACATCACACTTCGGAAAAGTGAATAAAACGTTAATCACAACTTTGTAATCGCTTTCATTCACCCATTAAGAATGCAGCTAAGTTTATGGATATTCCTGTCATCAGAAGAGCCTGAAAAGGGCGCGCAGAAGCGGAAGCGGGAGAAAACAAGCAAAGACATTCGTCGCCAGTTGGCTATAATACTCGCCACTTGTTTACCAATCATTTTGAAGGACACAGACATGAGCTTACTCAACGTCCCTGCGGGTAAAGAACTGCCGGAAGACATCTATGTAGTTATCGAGATCCCGGCGAACGCCGATCCAATCAAATACGAAATCGACAAAGACACCGGCGCACTGTTCGTTGACCGCTTCATGTCTACCGCGATGTTCTATCCGTGCAACTACGGCTACATCAACCACACCCTGTCTCTGGATGGTGATCCGGTAGACGTGCTGGTCCCAACGCCATACCCGCTGCAGCCAGGTGCTGTGATTCGCTGCCGTCCGGTTGGCGTACTGAAAATGACCGACGAAGCCGGTGAAGATGCGAAGCTGGTTGCGGTACCGCACACCAAACTGAGCAAAGAGTACGATCACATCAACGATGTGAACGACCTGCCAGAGCTGCTGAAAGCGCAGATCACTCACTTCTTCGAGCATTACAAAGATCTCGAGAAAGGCAAATGGGTAAAAGTGGACGGCTGGGACAATGCCGAAGCCGCGAAAGCTGAAATCGTTGCCTCTTTCGAGCGCGCGAAGAAGAAGTAATTCTTGCTGTGTGAAGAACCCCGACCTGTCGGGGTTTTTTTTATGCCCTCTTGCCGCTGGCAGTAAATGTCACAAAAATGTCACATATCGCTTTTCTCTATTCATATTAATGAGATAGTTCTTCTCCCCTGCCTTAACGCCCTGTCGCGCCCTTAAAGTCTGCCCTCTGCAGGTCGATACCCTCGTCACGTGATCGCGATCGCTTTATTACACAGGGAATGCCCGCTACAGATGAAACTCAATTCACTTACCATCGGCCAACGTCTGGGGCTGCTGGCCTCGCTGTTGCTGCTTGCTACGCTCTTTATCGGCCTGCGCGGGCTGGCGATTAACAGCAATAGCCTGACCCAGCAGGAACAGATCATGACGATGGAGCAGACCATCACCGAAAGCATTGATACCGCGCGTAATGCCCAGGTTCAGTTCAAAATCCAGGTACAGGAGTGGAAGAACACCTTGCTGCGTGGCGCCCAGGGGCAAGAGGCATTCGACAAGTACCGGGCCGCCTTTACCCGTGAAAGCCAGAACACCCAGGCACTGTTAAAGCACCTGAGCGGACTGCTGCCCAAAATCGGCATGGATAACCGGGAGGTGCTGGCCACGCGTGATATCCACGCCGGGCTGGAGCAGCAGTACCTGGCGGCACTGGCCGATTATCAGGTCGGCGATGTGACCAGCGCCCAACGGGTGGATAAGCAGGTGACCGGTATCGATCGCCAGCCGACAAAAATGATCGACGATGTCGTGGCCCGCACGCTGCAACATGCCAAAGCATTACACCAGCAGACCATCGCCGAAAACGAGACGCGCTATCAGCAGACGAAATGGCTGCTGTTGCTGGCCATGACGCTGACGCTCGCTGCCGGGCTGCTGGTGACCTGGTGGCTGATCCGCAGCATTACCCGTCCGCTGGCGCAGGCGGTGAACATTGCCCGCACCGTGGCCGCCGGTGATTTGCAGTCCCGCTTTACCATTGCCGGACGCGACGAGACCGCTGGATTGATGCGCGCGTTGCAGGAGATGAACGTTAACCTGACCCGCATCGTATCTGGCGTGCGCAGCGGTACCGAGACCATCGCCACCGCTTCAGCACAGATCGCCAGCGGCAGCCATGAGCTCTCTTCGCGTAATGAAGCCCAGGCCAGCGCCCTGGAGCAGACAGCCGCTTCTATGGAAGAACTCACGTCGGTGGTGAAAAGCAACGCTGAAAATTCGCGTACCGCGAGCGATCTTGCCCGCAATGCGCGCCAGGTTGCCCGTCAGGGAGAGAAAGCCGTGGAGCGTGCCGTGCAGACCATGAGCGAGATCCATGATTTTTCCAGCGAAATTAATAACATTATCAGCATGATCGATAGCATTGCCTTCCAGACCAACATCCTTGCGCTCAATGCCGCTGTCGAAGCGGCCCGCGCAGGCACCGAAGGGCGTGGCTTTGCGGTGGTGGCCGCCGAAGTGCGCGCCCTGGCCCAGCGCTCCGCCTCGGCCGCGAAGGAGATCAGAGTGCTTATCGACCGCTCGGTTAACCGTATTGATGAAGGCAACGGTCAGGTCAAAGAGGCCGGCGCTGCGATGGCGGATATTCTGCTCAGCATCAGCAAGGTGAGTGAGCTGATCGAAGCGATTTCGTTAGCCAGCAATGAACAGAGCACCGGTATCGATCAGGTCAACGTCGCGGTGACCCACATGGATGCCGCAACGCAGCAGAATGCCACGCTCTCTCAGGAATCGTCTGCCGCCGCGAGGGCGATGCACCGCCAGGCAGAACAGCTGCTGGACACGGTGCAGATCTTCAAGCTGCGCCGGGAAGAGGTTTAAAAAAACAACGCCACCCGAAGGTGGCGTTGTTCCTTTCAGTACTGGTCTCTGTCTAACCAGTTACCGCTTTCAATCCGCGTTAAACCGTCGACCGGACGCTGGTACACGTACATCCACGCAGTACCGTATGGCGTCTGGATCAACTGGCGAGCGTATTCCCCGCCCCTGGTGCGCAAGGCATCAAGTTCGGCAAGCGTGGCGTTATCAATACGATAAACCTCACCCTGTACCGTTCCGTTCCCCGGAACTGCGCCTGGATAGTGGCCCAGACTGTACAACTGGTAGTTTTCAATATTGTAATTCCCCAGCAGCTGGGCGTTGGTCATCCAGTGGCTGTTGCCTTGCTTAGTTCGTAAACTACCGTAGACAAATATTCGCATTGCTAGAACTCAAACTGATAGAGCACATCGAGTGCCTGGTCTACGCCGGACACCGCTTCCAGATACAGCTTAGGCATCAGGCGATAGCGTAACGTGAGCGTCGCCAGTGAGTCAAAGATCCCCACACCATATTTCACCTGCAGACCCGGCAGTACATAGCCGCTGACCACCACCTGAGAAGAGTCACCGACCCCCTGGGTGTCCAGCGCCAGATTGCTTACGCCAAACGTCTCGCCGATTTTACCCACAACCTGACCACTTTGTGCAACCCCCAGGCCCACTAACATTGATGTCATCGCCGCACTGTCGCTCTGAGAGCTGTCCAGACCTTGCCCGCGCAGCAGGTAAGACAGGGCTTCCTGCTGCGACATCGCCGGATCAGAGAAGATTTCTGCCTTCGGTTCATCCGCCGTACCGGTCACCCGCACCCCGGCAATCACCTCATCTTCGGTGGCTTCCGGGTTACGGATCGCCTCGATGTTCAGCAGCGGCTGATCCGGCGGCCCCGAGAACAGCAGCTCGCCTTTGCGCACAATCAGGTCCTGGCCGTAGGCGTGGAAGCGCCCTTCAGGAATATTGATCTGCCCGTTCAGGCCCAGCCCTTGTTTATCCTGCGCCACTTTCAGATCGCCGGTCAGCCTTGCCTTCAGGCCAAAGGCATCCAGACGCACGTTATTGCCGACGTGGACAATCAGGTTGCTGTTGATTGGGATCGACGCACGCTGGGTTTCAACCGGCTTCAGATCCCTGTCGAGCATCACTTCATCGCTGGAGACGCCCACCGCGCTTTCCGGCACGTCGTGCACCACGATACGCGCCCACGGTACATCCACCCGCCCATCGAGCGTATACAGGTCTGGCGTCGCTTCAAAGACCACATCCGGCGAGACATCCAGACGCACCATCGGCGGCACGGTAATACGCACCTTGCTGCCTTTGGCCGCCACCCGCGCACGCCAGTTATCAATCTGGCTCCAGTCCGCGTCGCCACTGAGGTTAATCTGCCCCTGCTGGGTACGCACCACGCCTGCGAGGGTCGAACTCATGCCATTGAAGTTCATCGCCAGCTGGCTGGGCTGCATATCGAATGGCATAAAGTTGCCGTCAACATCCACCCCGTTAAGCTGCATCTGGCCGAACAGCTGCGGGCTTTGCGCGTTACCGGCCAGCCGCAGGTTGGCGTTCAGCATCCCGGCCACCTTCTCGCCCCGGGCGAAGATGGCGTTCGCCATGGCCAGGTTCAGGTTGCGGATATTGACGTTGCCGCCCAGATTACGCTGCCCCTGCGGATCGGTAACCTGAATCTGACCGTCAAACTGGCCGTTGTTGGCCAGGCGGATCAGCCAGCCCAGTTCGGCGCGATTGTTATGCAAGTCAGCGGTGAGGTTCAGGGTGTCGAACGCCAGCGGCAGCGGGGCGTCGTTAATCACCTGGGTCACCTTCACGTTGCGCCCGGAGAGGGTCACGTTACCCTGCGGCAGCCCCGGTTTGGTGGTGTCCCAGGCCACATCCGCTTTACCGCTAAAGACGCCGCTGGCCTGAGTGGCATCCGGCATAAACGGCTTGAGCATCTGAAGATCGAAGCGGTTGAGATTGACTACCGCCCGCCCTTCGGCGCCCGCGTCAATGGTCTGCGGCACGCACAGCTCGGCATTCGGGTTGGTCCAGCAGTGCGGCCCGATGCTGATCTTCTGCTCCGCGTTGCGATAATCCAGCGCAATCGCCCGGTTTAACGCCCACGGCCCCACCGGTGTGGCAAAGCGGGTGTTATCCAGAGTACCTTTCCAGCGGGTCTCTTTGCGGTCAAAACTCCCCGCCAGATGCAGCTGGCCGGAGACCGGCTCCCCCTGGATGCGCAGCTGGAGTTCGTGCTGCTTCTCGCTGCCCTTCGCCTCCAGCGTCACCTGATTGAGATTGACGCCCGGCTGGGATATCCGGTCGACACGCAGGTTGAGATGTCCCGCAATCTGATCGGTGGATTTGACGTCGCCATCCACCCGTACGCGGGCGATGGTCAGCTCCTGCCAGCGCAGGTTATTGGCGGTGATATCCGCCAGCAGCTGCGGTGCGTCGACCGTGCCGCGCACTTTTACCAGCCCTTTGGCCGTGCCACCCAGCCCCGGCAGGGCGTTGTCGAGATTCGGCGCATCGATGGTGGCATCCAGATCCAGATCTTTTACCCCCAGCTCGCCTTTGATGTCGGCAGTGTTACGCCCCAGCGCCACGTGCATGCCCGGGATGATCCACTGCAGGTAGCTGTTGCCCTTTAACGAACCCTGAACATCGACCTTGTTCTGCTTCACGTTGCCGGTGATTTTCAGCTCTGGCACCTCCATCTGCCAGCTTCCGCCGTACAGACTGCCGCGCGTTTTAATCAGGCCGTCGAGCTTCGATGGCCAGTCAGGCACCTCTTTGCCGGTGTTGATGCCGGTGAGTTTCAGCTCGCCGCGCCAGCTGATCGCCTTCTGCCAGTCGAGCAGCGCCGTCAGTTCGGTTTTGCCTTCCAGGGCCGCGACCGTCAGCTTATCGAGGTTAATCTGCTGTTCGTTGCCCTTCGCATCCAGCGTAATGCCCGCGGACGGCAGCCCCTCGCCCTTCACCGCCGTGCGGAACGACAGGGTGTAATCGGTCATTTTGCCCGTGAGCTTCAGCTTCACGTCGTCGGCCTGGTACTGCTTCTCGCCGGTAAATGGCCAGTACAGCTGCTTGCTGGTGACCTCCAGGTTGAGCGGCAGGCCCGCTTCTGCCAGCCGGGTCTGGCCGCGCAGCACCATATCCACCGGGCCAGACAGGTTAACGCCAAATTCCAGCTGTTCACGCAGCGCCCCGCCGACCTTCAGCTTTACCTTCTCGCCTTTGATCGGGTCAATATTCAGGGTGCTGTTGAGGGTAATATCCACCGGCCAGTTATCGCGCAGCAGCGCATTGCCGGTGGCGTTGACGCTGCCCTGGTTGGTGTCGATATCCAGCGCGTCGAGCTTCATGTTGCCGTCGATACTGCTCACTTTCAGCAGCATGTTGAACACCGTCAGATCGGTATCGCCGGTCAGGCGCAGCTGTTCGCCTTTAAATTCTTCGATATTGAGATTCAGCGGCAGGTGAACGTCTGTCATCTCCGGCAGCACCGGCTTTGAGAAAAGATCTTTCAGGGTTTCACCCAGCGGTTTCTCGTCCGGCTGCGGGTTCTGAATTTTCGGGTCGACAATCTCTTCCTGCGCCACCTCTGCCACCTTCGGCAGGGCGATCAACAACCCTTTCAGATCGGTGGGGGTTAAGGTCAGGTTTTTCTCCTGCCAGCGCAGGCCGGAGGTGAAATCCATCACCGACACGGTGGTGTCGTCGATTTTGAGATTGACGTTGTTCAGCGCCACCCGATAGAGGGCAATCGGGTACGGGGTGGAGAGATCCAGCGGGCCGCTGTCCTCTTCGGCAACGGGTTCGGTTTTCGGCATCTTTGTGGAATCGATGGTCACAAAGACGTCTTTTAGCGCCAGATCGTTAATGCACAGGCTGCTGTCGCGCAGGCAGCCGAGCTTGACCGCCAGATGCAGATCCCCGGCATTAACCGCCACACCCGGCTGGGTATAGCGGACGTTTTTCAGGTGCAAATCGCGCCAGCCGCCGGTAACCTGGCCGATCTCCAGCCCGGGCACCCAGCGGTTGGCCGCGTTAAACAGCAGATGCAGCCCGCTGGTGGTCCCCACCAGGAACGCCACGGCACCCAGCAGCAGCAGAATAAACAGCAACACGCCGAGGCTGATCTTCTTCCATAAACTCATAACTCTGGCCCCAGACCGATGTAAAACTGCAGATCGTGTGTATCTTTATCACCCACCGGCACCGCGAAATCGAGCTTGATCGGCCCGACCGGTGATTCCCAGCGCACGCCGACGCCAGCGCCGGTTTTAAAATCGCTGCGGCGGATATCGCTCACCGCTTCACCGCTGTCGATAAAGGTCGCGCCCCACCATTTGCCGGTGACATTGTACTGGTACTCCAGCGAGCCGGTGGCCAGCTTCGAGGCCCCGATCAGCTTGCCTTCGCTGTCTTCCGGCGCGATGGATTTGTATTTATAGCCACGAATACTGCGATCGCCCCCGGCGAAGAAGCGCAGATCCGGCGGCACTTTGGCGAAATCGCCGGTTTCAATCCAGCCCAGATTGCCGCGCATCACAAAGCGGTGGCGGTCGTAAAGGGTGCGGATCCAGACGTTCTGCGCCTGAACTACCGAGAAATCCACATCGGAGCCCCAGGCGGTATTCGAATAATCGATTGAATAGCGCTGAGAATCACCCCAGGTTGGCATCAGCCCGCCGCGTGAGCGGGTCCGGCTGATCATCACTCCCGGATAGAGCAGCATCGTGGTGTTGGTGACGTTAGCCTGGGTAAAGTGGTCGAGGCTCCAGCGCAGGTTAATCGCCCGCTGCCAGCCGCTGGAGAGGTCCCAGTAGCGTGACAAGGCAAGGGTGGTGGAGTCCGATTCAGTATCGTTAAGGTCAGTGCGCTTAAAGCCGCCCTGCACCAGGTAATATTGCTCAAGCGGGTTTTTCAGCAGCGGCATTTTGTAGCTGAAATCCAGCTGCTGCTCGGGCGCGGAGACGCTGAGGTTGGTGGTCAGGCTGTGGCCGTAGGAGTTCATCCACGGCTTTTTCCAGGTTGCCTTCACGCGCGGGCCGACGTCGGTTGAGTAACCGACCCCGGTCTCGATGGTGTTTTCGGTGCGGGGCGAGACCACGCCGTGCAGCGGCAGCACTTTGGTCTTCCGCGCTTTATCAAATTCCGGCGCCACGACCACCGAGTTAAACCAGCCGGTCGCGGACAGGCGGCGGTTCAGCTCAGCCAGATCCTTCGACTGATAATAGTCGCCCTCTTTAAAGGGGATCAGATTCTGCAGGTATTCATCGCGAATTTGCGAGCCTTCAAAGGTGACGTCGCCAAAGCGGTAGCGCTCGCCGCTGTCGTAGTCGATATCCCAGAACGCCTGGCGTCTTTCGAGGGAGACCCCGAGCTGGCTTTTATTAAACTGGCTGTCGAAATAGCCTTTGCGCAGCGCCACGCGGGTCAGATCTTTTTTGAAGCCGTCGTAGTCGCTGTGATTCAGTACGGTGCCGTTCTTCGGGCGGTCATGCAGCAGATCGAGGTAGTCACGATCGGTACGCGCCCCACCGCGCAGCACCACATCGGTGCCGCCAATCAGTACCGGCTCGCCCGGCTTGACGCGGGCAATCAACACCTGCCGCCCTTTGGCCGGCGGCGGACGTAATTCGAAGTCGATGGTCGGGTCGTAGTAGCCGAGCGCCTTTAAGCCGCCGCGAATCGCATCATCTACGCGCGCGCGAAAGCGCCGGTCCGGCGTAACTTCATCGCTCTGGATCGTGGACAGCTGCGCACGTACGTTTTTTTCCAGCGCCCCGGATAACCCCTCAACCTGCAAACGAACATTCGCCGCGCTGGCGACTCCGCTTGTCAGCAATAAACTGACCAAACATAACTGGCGGATTTTTGGCACGTTTTCTCCTGAATATCCTTGTTTCCACCCCTGGAAGCATTTGAAGTGCCGCTCCGCGGCGTATCACGGCATAATGCCCAAAACCCAATTCACGGGTTGAAAATTGGTTAAACAACCTAATATTTCTTATGTTTAAATCTAGACTCATTCACCGCGTTTATTGTGTTCAATTAAACGCTTCGTGACAACCTTAACCCAAACATCACCACCCCGGAGGCCTCACCGTGAGTTTATTCGATAAAAAACACCTTGTTGCTCAGGCGGATGCATTACCGGGACGAAATACCCCTATGCCAGTCGCCACTCTGCACGCCGTCAATAATCACTCCATGACCAACGTGCCGGACGGCATGGAAATCGCCCTGTTCGCGATGGGCTGCTTCTGGGGCGTGGAGCGTCTCTACTGGCAGCTGCCGGGCGTTTACAGCACGGCTGCCGGCTACACCGGCGGCTATACGCCCAATCCGACCTACCGCGAAGTGTGCTCTGGCCAGACCGGTCATGCCGAGGCGGTACGCGTAGTGTATGACCCGAACCTTATCAGCTACGAGCAACTGCTGCAGGTATTCTGGGAAAATCACGACCCGGCGCAGGGTATGCGTCAGGGCAATGACCACGGCACCCAGTACCGCTCAGCGATCTACCCCCTGACGCCTGGGCAGGAGAGTGCCGCGCGCGCAAGCCTGGCGCGCTTCCAGCAGGCGATGCACGCCGCCCATGACGATCGCCAGGTGACGACCGAAATCGCCACCGCGCTGCCGTTCTACTATGCCGAGGACGATCACCAGCAGTATCTGCACAAAAATCCGTACGGCTACTGCGGCATCGGCGGCATTGGCGTTTGCCTGCCACCTCAGCTGGCATAAGCGAGAAACACCCAGACCCGACCCCGCCCTTCCCGGCCGGATCGGGTCAAAAAGCGATCTCTGGCGGCTTTACAGTTCGTTACGCTATACTACCCGCTGAAATAACCGGCTCAACGCTACGAGCGGGTGTTCAATGTGTCTTCACACAAATGTAATTAACTTCCCTTCCGAGGATCTGGCGAGAAGCCGGATAAACTATGTTAAACAGTATTTTAGTAATACTTTGTCTGATTGCGGTGAGTGCATTTTTCTCAATTTCAGAAATTTCACTGGCTGCGTCGCGTAAAATCAAACTTAAGCTGCTCGCCGATGATGGCGATATCAATGCACAACGCGTCCTGAAAATGCAGGAAAACCCCGGTATGTTCTTTACCGTGGTGCAAATTGGCCTTAACGCGGTCGCCATTCTCGGCGGTATCGTCGGTGATGCGGCGTTCTCTCCGGTGTTTTACAGCCTGTTCGCTAGCTACTTCTCACCTGAACTCTCCGAACAACTGAGCTTTATTCTCTCGTTTACGCTGGTGACCAGCCTGTTCATCCTGTTTGCAGATTTGACCCCGAAACGCATCGGTATGATTGCGCCCGAAGCCGTGGCTTTGCGTATCATCAACCCGATGCGCTTCTGCCTGTTCGTGTTCCGCCCGCTGGTGTGGTTCTTCAATGGCCTGGCGAATATGATTTTCCGCCTCTTTAAGCTGCCGATGGTGCGTAAAGACGACATCACCTCTGATGATGTCTATGCCGTGTTTGAAGCCGGTGCGCTGGCAGGCGTGCTGCGTAAGCAGGAGCATGAGCTGATCGAGAACGTGTTTGAACTGGAATCCCGTACCGTGCCGTCGTCGATGACCTCGCGCGAAAACGTCATCTGGTTCGATCTCAACGAAGACGAGCAGAGCCTGAAGAACAAGGTCGCCCAGCATCCGCACTCCAAGTTCCTGGTGTGTAAGGATGATATCGACCACATCATCGGCTACGTGGACTCCAAAGACCTGCTGAACCGCGTGCTGGCCAATCAGAGCCTGGCCCTGAGCAGCGGCGTGCAGATCCGCAATACGCTGATTGTGCCGGACACCTTGACCCTCTCCGAAGCGCTGGAAAGTTTTAAAACCGCAGGGGAAGATTTTGCGGTGATCATGAACGAATACGCGCTGGTGGTGGGCATCATCACCCTGAATGATGTGATGACGACCCTGATGGGCGACCTGGTCGGCCAGGGTCTGGAAGAACAGATAGTGGCCCGCGACGAGAACTCATGGCTGATCGACGGCGGTACGCCAATCGACGACGTGATGCGCGTACTGGACATCGACGAGTTCCCGCAGTCCGGTAACTACGAGACCATCGGCGGCTTTATGATGTTTATGCTGCGTAAGATCCCGAAACGCACCGATTCGGTGAAGTTTTCCGGCTACAAGTTTGAAGTGGTGGATATTGATAACTACCGCATCGACCAGCTGCTGGTGACACGCATCGACAGCAAGCCGACGGTGCTGGTGCCGAGACTGCCGGACGCGCAAGAGAACGCATCGGCTTAAGCCACAAACATTAACGGCTCCCATCGGGAGCCGTTTTACTTACTGCATAGCACGTTGATTAAGCCATCTCAGTTTGCAGACGCATTACCTGACGATTGACTTCGGACATCACAGAAAAGTGCTGCTTATCCTTCACCTTCGGCAGAAGGATCTTGCCCTTATCAAACTCAAAAGCGCCAACATCCTTGATATACAACCGTCCACGGAACAGGATTTTTACGTACTTCGCCACCTGAAGCGGGTTGTATCGTTGGAAAATTTTCATTCTTTTGTCTCCTGCGAATCATACGCTCTTGCAGCGCCACAATTGGGCCGACTTTCTGGAGCGCAAATTTTGTTGCCCAATGACTATAGACCAGTAACCCGGTGATACCCAGTGTGCATAAGTTTATTTACCTTTTGATGACAATTAATCAGAATTTTCTTTGTAATGGTTATCTGCAGGCAGTATAAGCCATCGTTTTTGTACCGTTATGTGCGTTCCTCCGCATTCTGGCACCGGGATTGCGGGTAAAGAACATTGATCGCACTTATGATTAAAGTGCATGACCAAGTGGTCGGATCACCTGCACATTATAAGGAAACACCATGACTTTACGTAACATTCTGGCAACAGCTTGCCTGATGCTGCCACTGATGGCCTCCGCACATAGTTTTGAGAAGGGACAACGTGTGCCGCCGGTGGGCATCGCCGACCGGGGAGAATTGATCCTCGACAATAATGAGTTTAGCTACAAAACCTGGAATAGTGCGCAGCTCGCAGGCAAAGTGCGAGTGATTCTACATATTGCCGGTCGCTCGTCGGCAAAAGAGAAAAATGCAACCCTGATAGAAGCGATCAAGGCAGCAAAATTGCCGCATGACCGCTACCAGACCACCACCATTGTGAATACCGATGATGCGATTCCAGGCTCCGGCATGTTTGTGCGCAACAGCCTGGAGAGCAATAAAAAGCTCTATCCATGGTCGCAGATTATTGTCGATAGCAACGGGACGGCACGGGGTGCGTGGCAGCTGGAAGAAGAGAGTTCCGCCGTTGCGGTGCTGGATAAAGAGGGCCGCGTGCAGTGGGCGAAAGACGGTGCGCTGACCAAAGAAGAGGTGCAGCAGGTAACGGCCCTGCTGCACAAGCTGCTCGGTCAGTAAAGCGAAACCCGGAAGCCGGGGTTGAGGAAGGATTCACGCGGGGTATAGTCGAGCGGCTTGCCCTGCCAGTCGTGAACATGCGCCCCGGCGGCGGCGGCGACCGCATGGCCCGCCGCGGTATCCCAGACATTGGTGGGCCCAAAACGCGGGTAGAGTTGCGCCTGCCCTTCCGCCACCAGGCAGAATTTCAGCGACGAACCGATTGAGGTGGTCTGGTGTTCGCCCAGTTGATGCAGGTACTCCTGCAGTTCGTTGTCGGAATGCGAACGGCTGATCACCACCAGCGGCGGACGGGCATCGCGCACCCGGATTTGCTTACGCACGCTGCACTCTTCTTTCCAGGCTTTACCGTCGGCAGCGCTGTACATCACCTTCAGCACCGGTGCATACACCACGCCCAGCACCGCTTTGCCCTTTTCAATCAGGGCAATATTGACGGTGAATTCACCGTTGCGCTTGATGAACTCCTTGGTGCCATCCAGCGGATCCACCAGCCAGTAGCGTTGCCAGTGCTGGCGCACCTCCCACGACTGCGGATCTTCTTCGGAGAGCACCGGAATATCGGGCGTCAGCGCCTGCAGGCCCTGCAGGATCACCCCATGCGCCGCGAGATCGGCCGCGGTAACCGGGGAGTCATCAACTTTACGAATGACGTCCATCGGGAGTTTGCCATCGTAGACCTGCATAATGGCATCGCCCGCATCCCGTGCGAGCTGACAAATTTTATCTAACATTCTCCACCTCTTTACGTGTAACAGTGGGTATAACTCTTTGTTTTATTTATATCGCATTGGGCATAAATCCGCTATCTGTGAAGCAATTCCGGTTTCATGGTCAATTTTTCTGGCAGGATTCACAGTTCTGTAAGCAAAACAATATACATACATATTCTTTTGTGGCCTGGATCGAAAAAAGGACTCCTCAGATGATTAAGTTTAGCGCAACGCTCCTGGCGACGCTGATTGCAGCGAGCGTACAGGCAGCGACGGTGGATCTTCGCATTCTCGAAACCACCGACCTGCACAGCAATATGATGGACTTTGACTACTACAAAGATGCCCCGACGGAAAAATTCGGCCTGGTACGCACCGCCAGCCTGATTAACGCTGCCCGTGGTGAAGTGAAAAACAGCGTGCTGGTGGACAATGGTGACTTAATTCAGGGCAGTCCGCTTGGCGATTATATGGCGGCGAAGGGGCTGAAAAAAGGCGACATTCACCCGGTCTATAAGGCGCTGAATACCCTGGATTACGCGGTCGGCAACCTCGGGAATCATGAGTTTAACTACGGGCTGGACTACCTGCATATGGCGCTGGCCGGGGCGAAGTTCCCCTACGTCAACGCCAACATCATTGATGTGAAGACCCAGAAGCCGCTGTTCACGCCCTATCTGATCAAAGAGACGTCGGTTGTGGATCAGGACGGTAAGCCGCAGACGCTGAAAATTGGCTATATCGGTTTTGTCCCGCCGCAAATCATGACCTGGGATAAAAAGAACCTCGAGGGCAAAGTCACCGTTAACGACATAACCGAAACCGCACGTAAATATGTGCCGGAAATGCGCGAGAAAGGTGCCGACCTGGTGGTAGTGGTGGCACATTCCGGCCTGTCTGCCGATCCCTATCAGGCGATGGCGGAGAACTCGGTTTACTACCTGAGCGAAGTGAAAGGTGTGGACGCCATTCTCTTCGGCCACGCCCATGCGGTGTTCCCGGGCAAAGATTTCGCCAGCATCAAAGGCGCCGACATTGCCAAAGGGACGCTGAACGGCGTACCCGCCGTGATGCCTGGCATGTGGGGCGATCATCTTGGGGTGGTCGACCTGGTGCTGAATAACGATGGCGGCAAATGGCAGGTGGCGCAGTCCAAAGCTGAAGCCCGCCCGATTTACGATCTGGCCGCCAAAAAGGCGCTGGTCGGTGAAGATAAAAAAATCGTTGAGGTGCTGAAGCACGATCACGATGCCACCCGCGAGTTTGTCAGCAAACCGGTCGGCAAGTCCTCGGATAACATGTACAGCTACCTGTCGCTGGTGCAGGACGATCCCACCGTGCAGGTGGTGAACATGGCGCAGAAAGCCTACGTGGAACGCTTTATTCAGGGCGACCCGGATCTGGCCAAACTGCCGGTGCTGTCTGCCGCCGCGCCGTTTAAAGTGGGCGGACGCAAGAACGATCCGGCCAGTTACGTTGAAGTGGAAAAAGGCCAGCTCACCTTCCGTAACGCCGCCGATCTGTATCTCTATCCGAACACGCTGGTAGTGGTGAAAGCCACGGGCCAGGAAGTGAAGGAGTGGCTGGAGTGTTCTGCCGGGCAGTTCAACCAGATCGATGTGACCAGCACTCAGCCGCAGTCGCTGATTAACTGGGACGGGTTCCGCACCTATAACTTCGACGTGATTGACGGCGTGGACTACCAGATTGATGTCTCGCAGCCGGCGAAATACGACGGCGAATGCCAGATTGTGAATGCACAGGCAGAACGTATCAAGAACCTGACCTTCAACGGCAAGCCCATCGATATGAAGGCCACCTTCCTGGTCGCGACCAACAACTACCGCGCTTACGGCGGCAAGTTTGCCGGAACCGGCGACAGCCATATCGCGTTTGCCTCCCCGGATGAGAACCGCTCGGTGCTGGCAGCGTGGATCGGCGAGCAGTCGAAAAAGGCGGGTGAAATCCATCCGGCCGCAGACAACAACTGGCGACTGGCACCGATCGCAAGCAAGGTGAAGCTGGATATTCGCTTTGAGACTGCGCCAACGGAAAAAGCGGCGGCATTTATCAAAGAGAAGGCGCAGTATCCAATGAAACAGGTGGCAACCGATGAGATCGGTTTCGCCATTTATCAGCTGGATTTGAGTAAATAGCAGTAATGTTGTTGGCCGGGTAAGGCGAGGTAAAAGCAAAACGGCAACGTAAGTTGCCGTTTTTAGTGTTTGCGCCCTCTCTCCGTGGGAGAGGGTTGGGGTGAGGGCATCAGGCTGCACAATTTTATATAGTCACGCCGCACGTTCATCCCGATTCGTCATCACCTGCGGTAAATTCAGCTCAATCCAGTCCGCCAGCGCCGCCACTTTCTCGCTCACCTCCTCCCCCAGCGGGGTCAGGCTGTACTCCACGTGCGGCGGTACCACCGGATACGAGACGCGGTTGATAAATCCATCCTGCTCCAGCGCCTGTAGCGACTGGGCCAGCATCTTCTCGCTGACCCCACCCATTTTGCGCCTGAGATCGCTAAAGCGATGCGTTCCCTGACGCAGCGCCACCAGAATCAGCACACCCCAGCGGCTGGTCACATGCTTTAGCACATCCCGGGAGGGGCACTGCTCCGCGAAGAGATTGCCGTCGCGCATTTGCTCGCTAAGCGTTGGGTTCGTCATTTCATACTTACCTTTTTGTACGTACTTACTTAAAGTTAGCTATGGTGATAGTGTGCCACAACACTTACCTGAGACGAAGGATATTCATCATGATCGCGATTACCGGTGCCACCGGCCAGCTTGGCCAACACGTCATTGAGCTGCTGCTGAAAACCGTTCCGGCCAGTCAGCTGGTTGCTATTGCGCGTAACCCGGCGAAAGCCGAAGCGCTGAGCCAGCAGGGCGTAAATGTCCGCCAGGCCGATTACACCGACCAGGCCGCCTTCACCACCGCGCTGGCAGGCGTGGATAAGCTGCTGCTGATCTCCTCCAGCGAAGTCGGCCAGCGCACGCCGCAGCATCTGAACGTGATCAATGCCGCGCAGGCTGCTGGCGTGAAATTTATCGCCTACACCAGCCTGCTGCATGCCGATACCTCTCCACTGGCCCTGCACGTCGAGCACGTCGAGACCGAGAATGCGCTGGCGGCATCGGGCATTCCTTACGCCCTGCTGCGTAACGGTTGGTACAGCGAAAACTACCTCGCGAGTGCACCGCCGGCACTGGAGCACGGGGTCTTTATCGGCTCCGCAGGCGAAGGCAAAATCGCCGCTGCCACCCGCGCCGACTATGCAGCGGCGGCAGCACGCGTCATTTCTGAAGAAGGCCATGCCGGTAAAGTATATGAACTGGCGGGCGACTCTGCGTGGACATTAGGCGAGCTGGCAGCGGAGCTGAGCCGTCAGAGCGGGAAAAACGTGGTTTATCAGAACCTGAACGAAGCCGATTTTGCCGCCGCGCTGAAAGACTTTGGCTTACCGGCGGGTCTGGCGGATCTGCTGGCCGACTCCGACGTGGGTGCCTCGAAAGGCGGTCTGTTCGACGACAGCCGCACCCTGAGCACCCTGATTGGTCGCCCAACCACAACGCTTACTGAGAGCGTGAAGAGCATCCTGTAATTGTTAAGAAGTAGTTAATTGTTGTGGCATCCCCGTGGGTCATCTCTGATAATGGAAGCATGACCCACGAGGAGGCTCACCGTGCAAGGCGTACCCGAACAGTTCTTCGATGAAAGAGACAGCGCGCGCTTTCGCCATCTGGCGCAGGTGCCGGGCGTCGAACTGTATCACGCCCACATCTCGCGCTATGCGTTTGAGCCTCACACCCATGAAGCCTTCGGAATCGGCGCAATTGAAGCCGGTGCCGAGCGCTTTCGCTATCGCGGCACCCAGTACGTTGCCCCCGTCAATTCCGTTGTCACCATGAACCCGGATGAGCTGCACACCGGCGAGGCTGAAACCGCCGACGGCTGGCGCTACCGGATGATCTACCTTGAACCGGATCTGCTTGAAGAGGTGACCGGCGTTCGCCACTGGTGGTTTAGCGACGTCACCCGCCACGACCCGCGCCGCTCGCAGCAGATCTGCCAGCTGATTTATGGCCTGTGGCACACCGACGACCCGCTGGCGCAAAAAGGGCTGCTGCTGGATCTGATTGAGACCTTCCGGCCGCTGGCGCGCCATGCGCCGGTGCTGCGCGAAGGAGCGCAGCGCTTCGATCGGGTGCGCGACTATCTGCATGACAATTATATGCATTCCCTCACTCTCGACGAGCTGGCGCAGGTGGTGTCGCTCAGTCCATACCATTTTCAGCGCCAGTTTAAAGCCCATTTCCACGTTACCCCCCATCAGATGCTGATGGCGATCCGCCTGTGGCGTGCCAAATCGTTCCTCACTCAGGGGCTACCGGCCGCTGAGGTGGCGGCGGCCACCGGGCTGACTGACCAGTCGCACCTGACCCGCGCGTTTACGCGTCGCTATGGCATCACCCCCGTGCGCTATCAGAAACAGGTGGCGAAGCGCTAATGCGCAATCTCATACAATACGCCCGTCTTTTGCCCCTCTACACTGCCAGCATGTTCAGAAATAAGAGATGGAAAAATGATTAGCGGCGTGCTGTATGCCCTGCTCGCGGGTTTAATGTGGGGACTGATTTTTGTCGGCCCGTTGATTGTGCCGGAGTACCCGGCGATGCTGCAGTCGATGGGACGTTATCTGGCGCTGGGGCTGATCGCCCTGCCGCTGGCGTGGCTGGGCCGCGCGCGTTTACGCCAGCTTTCACGCCAGGACTGGTGGACGGCGCTGGGGCTCACCATGATGGGTAACCTGATCTATTATGTCTGCCTGGCCAGCGCCATTCAGCGCACTGGGGCGCCGGTGTCGACGATGATTATCGGCACCCTGCCGGTGGTGATCCCGGTGTTCGCCAACCTGCTGTATAGCCAGCGCGATGGCAAACTGGCGTGGTCAAAGATGATGCCCGCCCTGCTGTTTATCGCCCTGGGGCTGGCGTGCGTCAACATTGCTGAGCTGCGCCACGGCATGGCCGATATCAGCGCCTGGCGCTACGGTTCCGGCATTCTGCTGGCGTCGTTCTCGGTGGTCTGCTGGGCGTGGTATGCGCTGCGCAATGCCCGCTGGCTGCGGGAAAACCCGGATAAACACCCGATGATGTGGGCCACCGCGCAGGCGCTGGTCACGCTGCCGGTGTCGCTGATCGGCTATGTGGCCGCCTGCATCTGGCTGAATGCACAGCAGCCGGCGTTTGCCCTGCCGCTGGGGCCGCGGCCGGGGGTGTTTCTCGGTCTGATGGTGGCGATCGCCGTTTGCTGTTCATGGGTGGGCGCCCTGTGCTGGAACATGGCCAGCCAGAAGCTGCCGACGGTGATTCTGGGGCCGTTGATTGTGTTCGAAACGCTGGCCGGGCTGCTGTACACCTTTTTACTGCGCCAGAGCGTGCCGCCGTTGTTAACCGGGGCCGGGATTGTTTTGTTGGTGGTGGGTGTGGTGATTGCGGTCAGCGCGAAGCTGGAAAAACGCCCGGCGACGCAGCGCTTGCCAGGCCTACAAGATCGTAGGCCGGATAAGCGCTAGCGCCATCCGGCGTTTATCAGAAGGTTTCCCAGTTGGCTTCGTTTAACGCCGCCACCGGTTTTGCTTTGGCGGTGGGGATTTTAACCGGAGCCGCTTTCACTGCCTGGCCACGGGTAATTTTAAATACGGCCACCGCCTCGTTCAGGCGTGCCGCCTGATCTTCCAGCGCCGCTGCCGCCGCTGCGGACTCTTCCACCAGCGAGGCGTTCTGCTGGGTGACGCGATCCATCTCGGCAACCGCCTGGCCGACCTGATCAATGCCGCGACTTTGCTCATCAGAGGCGGAAGCGATTTCGCCCATAATGTCAGTCACGCGAGTAACCGCATTGACGATTTCTGCCATCGTCTCTCCGGCCTCGTTAACCAGCGCGGAACCGGCGCTGACGCGGGCACCAGAGTCGTCGATTAACCCTTTGATCTCTTTCGCTGCCTGGGCGCTACGCTGCGCCAGGGTACGGACTTCACCTGCCACCACCGCAAAACCACGGCCCTGCTCGCCCGCTCGCGCCGCTTCTACCGCCGCGTTCAGCGCCAGAATATTGGTCTGGAAGGCAATGCCGTCAATCACGTTGGTGATCTGGGCAATTTTGCTGGAGCTGGTGGCGATTTCATCCATGGTGCGCACCACGCCTTCGACCACGCTCCCGCCTTTCTTCGCGGTGGACGATGCATCCAGCGCCAGTCGTGAAGCCTGACGGGCGTTATCGGCGTTCTGCTTCACGGTAGCGGTCAGCTGTTCCATACTGGCTGCCGTCTCTTCCAGGGAGGCCGCCTGCTGCTCGGTACGAGAAGAAAGATCGTTACTGCCCGCCGAGATTTCACCGGCTCCGGTGTAGATAGTGTCCGCGCCTTCGCGCACCACGCCAACGGTGTTTGCCAGTGATTTTTGCATCTCGTGGACGTTCATCGCCAGCATCGCCATTTCGTTCTGGCCGTGGGCGTTGATCGGCTGGGTCAGATCGCCTGCGGCAATGGCACGAATGTGAGCGATCACTTCATGCAGTGGTTGCAGCAGTACCCGGCGCATCGCAATCCAGCTGGCGACAATCACGCCCACCACAATCACCATAATAGTACTGAGGATCCACAGGATACGCTGGTAGTCCGCTTCGTTATCGCTCACGCCGACGCTGGCCAGCTTCGCCTGCACTTCACGCCACTCGCGGTAGACGGCCTGCATCGCAACCTGCTTCTGCTCGGCATTCTGTTTGAACATATCCTCCAGATTTCCCTGCGCCAGCAGCTCGTTCATTTTTGCAAGCGTTGAGGAGTAAGCGCGGTACTGCTCTTCCAGCCGATCCGCCAGCTTCTCGTCCAGGCCCGGGGTTTCCGGCAGGGCGTAATATTTATCGTAATGCCCCTGCGCCTCTGCCAGCAGATTTTTCCCTGCCGTCACCAGCTCACCCAGCTGCGTGCCGTTGATCTCAGTTGCTGTGGTGTTTTGCAGGCGGAGCATTCCGCGGTTTAGAGTCACTCGCGCCTGGTTAAGGCTAATCCAGGCATCGGTAAACTCCGCTACGTTCTGGCTGGAGAGCTGGGAGACGTTGAAATTGTCCTTGTCGTTATTCAGCGCGTTGATAAAGACCGTCGCCGCAATGATCTGCATCGCACCCAGAACAAACAGCACCGAGATTAACAGGGTGATTACTTTAATACGTTTAAACATTCTTAGCCTTATGTTGCAGGATATTGTCTGATAAGGCATATCGGCAGAATGCGCATGTTATTTAACATTTCGTGGTCGAACCACCGCCATTTCTGGAAATTATCAAACCCATTCAGCAAGTTAAAAACATAAGAAATTTTTGTGAATCCCCCTCCTTTTTGCTCCGTGCTCCCAAAGGGGTATAGCTTCGCCTTAAAGTTGCATTTAAAATGCACCTTATCAAATGACGATGAGGTAATTGCAATGGCCTACCGCGACCAACCATTAGGCGAGCTGGCGCTCTCCATTCCACGCGCATCTGCGCTGTTCCGTAAATACGACATGGATTACTGCTGCGGCGGTAAACAAACCCTGGCGCGTGCTGCATCGCGCAAGGAACTGGATCTGGACCTCATCGAAGCAGAACTGGCGACACTGGCCGAGCAGCCGCTGGAGAAAGACTGGCGCAGCGTGCCACTGGCTGAAATCATCGATCACATCATCGTGCGCTATCACGATCGTCACCGCGAACAGCTGCCAGAACTCATTCTGCAGGCCACCATAGTTGAGCGTGTGCATGCCGAGAAGGCCTCTGTCCCGCGCGGTCTGGCGAAAAATCTGACCATGCTGCACCAAGAACTGTCCAGCCACATGATGAAAGAAGAGCAGATCCTGTTCCCGATGATCAAACAGGGAATGGGTAGCCAGGCGATGGGGCCGATCAGCGTGATGGAAAGTGAGCACGACGACGCGGGTGAACTGGTGGAGGTGATCAAACACATCACCGATAACGTGACCCCACCGGCGGATGCCTGCACCACCTGGCGCGCCATGTATAACGGGATTAACGAGATGATCGACGATCTGATGGAACACATCAGTCTGGAGAATAACGTTCTGTTCCCACGCGCGCTGTCCGGGGAATAAAGAAAAGGCCACAGCGGCCTGATGCCCTCACCCACCGGGAGAGGGAGAAAACATAAAAAACGGCAACCGAAGTTGCCGTTTTGCTTTTACCTTACGCCTGCCATCCGTTTCTTACCGATAAACATCCAGCCCAGCCCCAGCGCAATAAACCACAGTGGCGTCACGATCAGCGCCTGACGGGTATCCTCTTCAAGGGTTAGTAGAACCAGTACGAACACAAAGAATGCCATGCAGACCCAGCACATCACCTTGCCCCACGGCATTTTGTAGATTGACTTCTCATGCAGGTGCGGACGCTGTTTGCGGTACACCAGGTATGAGCAGAGGATGATGGTCCAGACGAACATGAACAGGATCGCCGACACCGTGGTGATCATGGTGAATGCACCGATCACGCTCGGGTTAACGTACAGCATCACTACGCCGCCCAGCAGGCAGATACAGGAGAAGGTCAGCCCTTTCGCCGGTACCGCACGCTTAGAGAGTTTAGCGAACGCGCTCGGCGCCACGCCTTCCTGCGCCAGGCCGAACAGCATGCGGCTGGTAGAGAACACGCCGCTGTTGGCGGATGAGGCCGCAGACGTCAGTACCACGAAGTTAATCAGGCTCGCCGCAGCCGGCAGGCCCACCAGTACGAACAGCTCCACGAACGGGCTCTTGGTCGGCACAACCGAGCTCCACGGCGTGACCGACATAATGACGATCAGCGCAAAGACGTAGAACATAATGATGCGGATTGGAATGGAGTTAATTGCGCGCGGCAGAGATTTCTCCGGATCTTTGGTCTCTGCGGCCGTCGTGCCCACCAGCTCAATCCCCACGAAGGCAAACACCGCAATCTGGAAACCGGCAAAGAAGCCGCTCAGCCCTTTCGGGAACCAGCCGCCGTCATTCCACAGATGGGTTACCGAGGCCTGAACGCCACTCGGAGAAGTGAAGTGCGTCAGTACCATCACCAGTCCGACCACAATCAGCCCGACAATCGCGACGATTTTGATCATCGCGAACCAGAACTCCATCTCACCGAACATCTTCACGGTGGCGAGGTTCAGGCTCAACAGCAGGACAATCACCGCCAGTGACGCAACCCAGTCGGAGAGTCCGGGGAACCAGAACTGCGCATAGGCCGTAATGGCGACAACGTCGGCCATCCCGGTGACCACCCAGCAAAACCAGTAGGTCCAGCCGGTGAAATAACCTGCCCACGGTCCTAACAGGTCGGAGGCAAAGTCGCTAAAGGATTTATATTCGAGATTAGAGAGCAGCAGCTCGCCCATTGCACGCATAACAAAAAAGAGCATAAAGCCGATAATCATATATACGAATATGATCGACGGCCCGGCCAGACTGATGGTTTTGCCTGACCCCATAAACAGCCCGGTGCCGATAGCACCGCCGATGGCGATAAGCTGAATATGACGGTTTGTGAGATTACGCCGTAGTGACTGCTCAGACGGTGCCTCTTCGTCGGCAACGACTTTTACCTGATCTACCATGTGATTTTTTCCTGTTGTAACTGCCTGTGTTGTTTAGGCTCTTCTGGCCCTTTATAACGTCGAAAAGCGACGGCCCTGTTTAAGGACTCATCGATATTAGGTAAGAATCGGCGGGATGAATACTATGATTTAAATATTATGTTAATAATATGTTTAAAGTGAGTGTCATATCACTCATACAGCGCGAAACAGCTCACAAAAATACACTCACCGTCTACATTTGCAAGATAATCTGTTGATTAGCGCGTAACTATAGGTTTTTTAACTATTTTCCCCTCCCCAAATGAGGAGAGGAAAAAGAACGTTCGCTTACAGGATTTCCAGCAGCTCGACTTCAAACACCAGGGTGCTGAATGGCGGGATAGACGCGCCAGCACCACGCTCGCCGTAGGCCAGGTTCTGCGGGATAGTCAGTTCCCATTTAGAACCAACTGGCATCAGTGTCAGCGCTTCGATCCAGCCTGGGATCACGCCGTTGACCGGGAATTCTGCCGGTTCGCCGCGCGCCACGGAGCTGTCGAACACGGTGCCGTCGATCAGCTTACCGGTGTAGTGCACGCGAACGTGGTCAGTGCGAGCCGGGATAGTACCTTCGCCCTGGTTGATCACGCGGAATTGCAGCCCGGTTTCGGTGCTGTTCACGCCTTCGCGCTCGCGGTTTTCTTCCAGGAACTTAACGCCTTCTGCCGCCATCTCTTCAAAACGCGCGCGACGCACAACGTCAGCACGTTCGTGAATTTCGCGCAGCGCGCGGTGAACCACATCCACCGGAACCGCCGGGTGCTTACCTTCCAGCGCATCGGCGATACCCGCCACCAGCGCTTCAGGTAACAGACCCTGCAGGCCTGATTCGCTCAGCTGCTGGCCTACCTGCAAGCCGATACCGTAGCTTGCCTGCGCTTCGATTGTGTCAAAAGTCGGGGTGGTCATGGGTTTTCCTTCCATCACATTTAAAGTAGCGGGCAGCATAACAGCCACCCTCCATCCGGTAAAACTTTGTCTTATTGAAAGATGACAAATTGCGACGAAACAGAAACAATAGAGACTATCTGGATTATTCCCGAATATGTCACGGAAGCCGGCTTTGCTACGCCCATCAGTCAGTTAGCAAACTATACTTCTCGGGACAGGATAAAAGCGACGCGGAGCAGGAGGAAAGCCATGCCCGGGCCATTTGAATTAAAACCTACCCTGACGAAAATCTGGCATGCGCCAGACAACTTTCGCCTTATGGATCCGCTGCCGCCCCTGCACCGCAGAGGCATTATCATTGGGATGCTGCTGGTCATCATAGGTTTCTTGCTTCCGGGTGCCGACGATAGCGGGACATCCCCCGCGCGCCGGGATGCGGAGCTGGATATCCGCTCGCAATCGCAGCCGCAGCCAGACACACAGCCGATGCAGACGCAGCTGGTTGCACCGTCAAACGATCCGGGCCAGATGGCCCCCGTCGAACCGGAACCTGTCCAGGAGGAACAACCGCAGGAGCAGCAGGCTGCCACCCCGGTTCAATCCCAGCAGCCACCGGGTATCGAACAGCAGTGGCGTACCTATCGCGTAGAGGCGGGCAAAACGATGGCGCAGTTGTTCCGCGACCATAGCCTGCCGCCTACCGATGTTTACGCGATGGCGCAGGTCGAAGGCGCAGGCAAGCCGTTGAGCAACCTGCAAAACGGCCAGATGGTGCAGATCCGTCAGAACGCCAGCGGCGTAGTGACAGGCCTGACGATTGACAGCGGTAATGGCCAGCAGGTGCTGTTTACTCGCCAGGCTGACGGCAGCTTCTTACGCGTTAAGTAGTACGCTTACCGGGGTGACAAGGCGGGCTTTTTGCTCTCCTTGTTAACCCACCAAATCCCGGAACAGACCAGCACCAGTGCAATCGCGTATTTGATATCCAGAATATTTTCCCCGAGGAAGACAGCAGACAGCACCGTTCCGGCCACCGGGACGACAAAGTTGAACGGTGCGATCATGCTGACGCGGTTGTATTTCAGCAGCAGACTCCATAGCGCAAAGGCCACCGAAGAGAGCAGCGTCAGATAGCCCAGCACCGCCGCCGCTTTAACGCTGTGCACTTCCAGCGTCCCGCCCGTGATATAGCCCCCGACAACCAGCATTACGCCGCCAATTGCCAGCTGCCAGCCGGTCATCACCATCGGGTCGACCGTCTGGGAAATGCGTTTCCCGTACAGGGTGGCGGCAGAGAGAATAAAGGCCGCCAGCACCACAAAACCGTCCCCGTTCCAGACAAAATGGAAGTCCTGCAGGCCGCTGTTAAAGTTTACGAGCATTACCCCTGCAAAACCGAGGATGCAGCCGAGGGCTTTGTTGTAGCTGATCCTGTCGTTCTGATAGATGAAGTGCGCCAGCATCACGCTGAAGAAGGTGGCGGTGGCGTTCATGATCGACCCTTTCGCACCCGTGGTGTAGGCGAGGCCGATATAAAAGAAAGTGTACTGGATTGCCGTCTGCGTCAGGCCAAGCACCGTCAGCTGGCCAAACTGGCGTGAGGTGAGTCTGGCGACAGGCTTACGCTGGGCGAGGGCAAACAGCAGCAACAGCAGGCCTGCAAAGACAAAACGGTAACCGGCAAAGACCGCCTTTGAGGGAATATCGTCGGTGGCAATCTGAAACAGTTCATAGCCGCTTTTGATCGCCGGATAGGAGCTGCCCCAGAGCAGGCAACAGAGCGTCGCGCTGGCATAGGCGATTTTTTTACGGGCAAAAACGGGTGTGGGCAGAACGGAGTCCATAGCAAATCTCAGAGATAAAATGGCGTTTCATTTTATTATCAGAGAATGCGGCAGGAATAGCTACCATACAAGCCAAAAAGGCGAGGCGGGTCGCGTTAAAAAGCAAAACGCCGGCACAAGGCCGGCGCTTCGACGTGGTGACGAGTAATTACTTACTCAGCAACAACGTTAACAACCAGTTTCGCGAAGACTTCGCTGTGAACCTGGAAGTCCACTTCGTGCTCACCGGTGGTACGCAGAACGCCGTTCGGCATACGAACTTCGCTCTTAGCCACTTCAACGCCAGCTGCAGTTACAGCGTCAGCGATGTCGCGAGTACCGATAGAACCGAACAGTTTACCTTCGTCGCCTGATTTAGACGCGATGGTAACGGTGCCCAGTGCATTGATTGCTTCAGCGCGAGCGTTAGCAGCCGCCAGAACGTCAGCCAGTTTGGCTTCCAGTTCAGCACGACGGGTTTCGAAAAACTCAACGTTTTTCTTAGTAGCAGGAACAGCTTTGCCCTGTGGAACCAGGAAGTTACGAGCGTAGCCCGCTTTAACGTTAACCTGATCACCCAGGCTGCCCAGGTTTGCTACTTTATCAAGCAGAATAACTTGCATTACCTTATCCTCTTAAAGTCGTATTAATGGACCGTGCCCGATTACTGATGACGATCAGTGTACGGCAG
>NZ_JBOGBT010000102.1:0-15640 GCF_051656365.1 Silvania sp.
ACCGGATTGCTGCAGCAGCTTATCAACCAGGGTAGTTTTACCATGGTCAACGTGCGCGATGATGGCGATATTACGCAGATTTTCGATCACAACTTTGCCTCAGGCATTTAGAAATAGCGCGTTATTGTACACGGATTAAGCGCACTACAAAACAGGATCACAAACATCCCCCGCAAACAAGTATTGCAGAGATGCTTTGTGATCGCTTTCACGGAGCGGTAAAGGGGCGCCTTAACATAAATTGCACCAATATGGTGCCCAATGTTCACATTGAAGCACTATACTGGTGCAACAAAACCATCATGGTGCAGCCCTTTTGCACTATGGCGTGCATGATAACGCCTTTTTGGGGTGTTTTAAAAGTTGGCACAGATTTCGCTTAGTAAAAATACGGCAAAAAAAGGCAACAACGCCTGCCTTACACAGAATTTGAAGACCTCGTTACCACGACGACAATGACCAATCTGGAGAGTACGTATGTCCGCTGAACACGTTTTGACGATGCTGAACGAACATGAAGTGAAGTTTGTTGATCTGCGCTTCACTGATACCAAAGGTAAAGAACAGCACGTCACTATTCCTGCTCATCAGGTAAATGCCGAATTCTTTGAAGAAGGCAAAATGTTTGACGGCTCCTCGATTGGCGGCTGGAAAGGTATCAACGAATCTGACATGGTTCTGATGCCAGATGCATCTACCGCGCTCATTGACCCGTTCTTCGAAGAGTCTACCCTGATCATCCGTTGCGACATCCTCGAGCCAGGCACGCTGCAGGGCTACGACCGCGACCCACGCTCTATCGCAAAACGCGCTGAAGAGTACCTGCGCTCTACTGGTATCGCAGACACCGTTCTGTTCGGGCCAGAGCCAGAGTTCTTCCTGTTCGACGACATCCGTTTTGGTGCGACCACTTCCGGTTCTCACGTTGCTATCGATGATATCGAAGGCGCATGGAACTCCTCCACCAAATACGAAGGCGGCAACAAAGGCCACCGTCCTGCGGTGAAAGGCGGTTACTTCCCGGTTCCTCCGGTCGATTCTTCACAGGACATCCGTTCTACCATGTGTCTGATCATGGAAGAGATGGGCCTGGTTGTTGAAGCGCACCACCATGAAGTTGCAACAGCTGGCCAGAACGAAATCGCCACCCGTTTCAACACCATGACCAAGAAAGCGGACGAAATTCAGATCTACAAATACGTTGTTCACAACGTTGCGCACCGTTTCGGTAAAACCGCGACCTTTATGCCAAAACCAATGTTTGGCGATAACGGTTCCGGTATGCACTGCCACATGTCCCTGTCCAAGAACGGCGTAAACCTGTTCTCTGGTGACAAATATGCCGGTCTGTCCGAGCAGGCACTGTTCTACATCGGTGGCGTAATCAAGCACGCTAAAGCGATCAACGCCCTGGCGAACCCGACCACCAACTCTTACAAACGTCTGGTCCCAGGCTACGAAGCACCAGTAATGCTGGCGTACTCTGCCCGTAACCGTTCTGCGTCTATCCGTATCCCGGTGGTTGCGTCTCCGAAAGCGCGTCGTATCGAAGTACGCTTCCCGGATCCAGCTGCTAACCCGTACCTGTGCTTCGCAGCACTGCTGATGGCGGGTCTGGACGGTATCAAGAACAAGATCCACCCGGGCGAAGCCATGGACAAAAACCTGTACGACCTGCCGCCAGAAGAAGCGAAAGAGATCCCACAGGTTGCCGGTTCTCTGGAAGAAGCACTGCAGGCGCTGGACGCAGACCGTGAGTTCCTGACTGCTGGCGGCGTGTTCACTGATGAAGCAATCGATGCTTACATCGGCCTGCGTATCGAAGAGAACGACCGTGTTCGCATGACGCCACACCCGGTTGAATTCGAACTTTACTACAGCGTTTAATCTTTAAACGATGTCGCGCGACTTTTTTCAGCGCGATATCGATAGCCGTTTTTTTGTTGCCGTGGAAACTTTTCAGCCCATCTTCGGATGGGCTTTTTTCACCACCAACAAGCTGATTTCACGCGCTTTTTTCGTCAGAAACGCTATGCTGCACTAAATTGGTGCAATCAACTCCAGGAGACTGCTGTATGGCAACTGGCACCCTGCCCGATGCTGGGCAGATCCTCAATTCTCTTATCAACAGCATTTTACTGGTCGACGACGATCTGGCCGTGCATTACGCCAATCCCGCAGCCCAGCAGCTGCTTGCCCAAAGTTCACGCAAGCTGTTTGGCGCGCCGCTTCCCGAGCTGTTGAGTTATTTTTCTTTGAACATTGGCCTGATGCAGGAAAGCCTGCAAGCGGGGCAAGGGTTTACGGATAACGAAGTCACGCTGGTGATCGACGGTCGCTCGCATATTCTGTCCCTGACCGCACAGCGGCTGCCGGAAGGGCTGATTCTGCTGGAAATGGCGCCGATGGATAACCAGCGGCGTCTGAGCCAGGAGCAACTCCAGCATGCCCAGCAGATTGCGGCCCGCGATCTGGTGCGTGGCCTGGCGCATGAAATTAAAAACCCGCTCGGCGGCCTGCGCGGTGCAGCACAGCTGCTAACCAAAGCCCTGCCCGACCCGGCGCTGGCGGAATACACCAACGTCATCATCGAACAGGCTGACCGGCTGCGTAACCTGGTGGACCGCCTGCTCGGCCCACAACAGCCGGGGATGCACGTTACTGAAAGCATTCACAAAGTGGCAGAGCGCGTCGTTAAGCTGGTGTCGATGGAACTGCCGGATAATGTCAGGCTGGTGCGTGACTACGATCCAAGTCTGCCGGAACTGCCTCACGATCCCGACCAGATAGAGCAGGTATTACTCAATATTGTGCGTAATGCCCTGCAGGCTTTAGGCGCAGAAGGCGGCGAAATTGTGCTGCGCACCCGCACTGCGTTCCAGCTCACCTTACACGGCGTGCGCTACCGTCTGGCGGCACGTATTGACGTTCAGGATAACGGCCCGGGTATTCCCTCCCATTTACAGGACACGCTGTTTTACCCGATGGTCAGCGGCCGTGAAGGCGGGACCGGGCTTGGATTATCGATTGCCCGCAATTTGATAGATCAGCATTCCGGCAAAATTGAATTTACCAGTTGGCCGGGTCATACCGAGTTTTCGGTTTACCTGCCAATCAGGAAATAGAGGGTTAAGTTATGCAACGAGGGATAGTCTGGGTAGTTGATGACGATAGCTCCATCCGCTGGGTGCTTGAACGGGCACTGACTGGCGCAGGATTAAACTGCACCACTTTTGAAAGCGGTGCTGAGGTGCTCGATGCCCTCACCACCAAAACACCGGATGTCCTGCTGTCCGATATCCGTATGCCGGGTATGGACGGTCTGGCGCTGTTAAAACAGATTAAACAGCGTCACCCGATGCTTCCGGTCATCATAATGACCGCACATTCCGATCTGGATGCAGCCGTCAGCGCCTATCAGCAGGGCGCGTTTGATTATCTGCCAAAACCCTTTGATATCGACGAAGCGGTGGCGCTGGTTGAGCGTGCGATCAGTCACTATCAGGAACAGCAGCAGCCGCGTAACGCACCGGTGTTCGGCCCGACGACGGATATCATTGGCGAAGCGCCGGCCATGCAGGATGTGTTTCGCATTATTGGTCGTCTGTCACGCTCGTCGATCAGCGTACTTATTAACGGTGAGTCGGGAACCGGGAAAGAGCTGGTCGCGCATGCCCTGCATCGCCACAGCCCGCGTACCAAAGCACCGTTTATCGCCCTGAATATGGCGGCGATCCCTAAGGACTTGATTGAGTCCGAGCTGTTTGGTCACGAAAAAGGGGCCTTTACCGGCGCGAACACCATTCGCCAGGGGCGCTTTGAGCAGGCCGACGGCGGGACGCTCTTCCTGGACGAGATCGGCGATATGCCGCTCGATGTACAGACTCGCCTGCTGCGCGTACTGGCAGATGGCCAGTTTTACCGTGTGGGCGGCTATGCACCGGTAAAAGTTGACGTGCGTATTATTGCCGCCACCCACCAGAACCTGGAGCTACGCGTTCAGGAGGGGAAATTCCGTGAGGATTTGTTCCACCGTCTGAACGTGATCCGCGTGCACCTGCCGCCGCTGCGCGAGCGTCGGGAAGATATCCCGCGTCTGGCGCGCCATTTCCTGCAGGATGCGGCACGCGAGCTGGGTGTCGAAGCCAAACTGTTGCACGCAGAAACGGAAGCCGCGCTGACGCGTCTGGCGTGGCCAGGCAACGTGCGTCAGCTGGAAAATACCTGTCGCTGGTTAACGGTGATGGCCGCGGGTCAGGAAGTGTTGATTCAGGATCTTCCCCCGGAACTCTTCGAAACTCATGTTCCGGAGAGCAGTACCGGCCAGACACTGCCTGACAGCTGGGCAACGCTGCTGGCGCAATGGGCCGATCGGGCGCTACGTTCCGGTCATCAAAACCTGTTATCCGAGGCGCAGCCCGAGATGGAGCGCACGCTGCTCACCACCGCGCTGCGGCATACACAGGGCCATAAGCAGGAAGCGGCCCGCTTGCTCGGCTGGGGGCGAAATACCCTGACGCGTAAGCTTAAAGAGTTGGGAATGGAGTAAACGAGTGATGAGTTGCAGGCCCGGTAAGCGTTAGCGCTACCGGGCAGTACCGCTAAATGACGCGAGAAAACTGCTGCATGCGCGCTTTCTGGCGCAGATAGGCATCAAAACACATGCAAATGTTGCGGATCAGCAACCGGCCTTTCGGCGTAACCTCAATAGCCGTATCAGTCACTTCCACCAGCCCATCTTTCGCCAGCGGTGCCAGCAGCTTCAGGTCATCGGCAAAGTAGTCGCTAAAGACTAAATCCCACTCGCGTTCCACCGCCGAAAAATCGAGGCAGAAATTACAGATCAGCGCCTTAATCACATCCCGCCGGATGCAGTCGTCGCGGGTTAGCGCGATCCCGCGCCACAGGGCGTTGCCGGTATCATCCACCTGCTGATAATAGTGCTTCAGCTCTTTCTGGTTCTGCGCATAGCAGTCGCCAATCATGCTGATGGCCGAGACGCCCATACCCAGCAGATCGGTATCGCCCTGGGTGGTATAACCCTGGAAGTTACGATGCAGGACGCCATCGCGCTGGGCAATCGCCAGCTCGTCATCCGGACGGGCAAAGTGGTCCATGCCGATAAACTGATAGCCCGTCTCAGTCAACGAGGTAATGGTTTCCTGCAAAATATCCAGCTTTTGCTGGGCAGTAGGCAGGTCGGCATCTTTGATTTTACGCTGGGCCGCAAACAGCGTCGGCAGATGCGCATAGTTAAACACGCTCAGGCGATCCGGGTTCAGCTCTGCCACGCGCTTCAGCGTGAAGGCAAAGCTTTCCGCTGTCTGCTTAGGCAAACCGTAAATCAGGTCAATATTGGTGGAAGTGAAGCCAATATCACGAGCATGGTTGAGCAGCGCAAAGATGAATGCTTCATCCTGCTCGCGATTCACCAGCCGTTGTACTTCTTTGTTGAAGTCCTGCACGCCCATGCTCAGACGGTTAAAGCCTTCCGCACGCAAATGATCTATGACGTCCAGCTCGATTTCACGCGGGTCGACTTCAATTGAGATTTCCGCATCCGCATCGAAGCGGAAGTTTTCCCGCAGCAGATCCATCAGGCGGCTGATTTGCGCTTTGTTGAGGTAGGTTGGCGTTCCGCCGCCCCAGTGCAGCTGGCTGACGTGGCGACCCGCAAATTGCGGCGCACGATGGAGGATTTCTTGCTCAAGCGCATCCAGATACTGATCCGCTTTATGCTGCTGGCGGGTCACAATTTTATTGCAGCCGCAGAAATAACAAAGCTTGTGGCAGAACGGAATATGGACGTAAAGCGAAAGCGGGCGGTCTGGATAACGCGCCACCGCCTGCTGGAATTGCGGCTCACCGAAGGCGTCGGAAAACTCGAGCGCGGTGGGATAAGAGGTATAGCGTGGCCCGGAATAGTTATATTTCTGGATCAGGGCCAGATCAAAGTCGATGGTTGGTACAGACATGCTCACTCCTTCCGTTGGTGTCGCGTTCGTATACGGCGGCCCGTTCTGGCACCAGTGCGTGCCAGAACTCGGGTGCGCAGCCACTTCTGTCGCCGCGACAACCGCCGTAGTTTAACGAATAACCACACCAGATAACATATAACCGGAAGGGTTATAAGCAGGACTGTTAAGCCCACCGGGTGCAAATGTTAGTTTCCACCTTTCAGGAGACGCATCATGTCTTCCTGCTTTTCGTCTTCTTCTTCTTCGTCTTCATCATCGTAAGAGAGGCCAAGCTGCTGCATCAGCTCATCGATGCGATCCAGGCGGGCATCAACCCAGGACTGCTCTTCAGCATTCAGGGCTTCGCCCGCTTCAAGACGTTCCAGCAGCGCGTCCAGGCGCTCATCATTCTCCAGCAAATCCAGCTCAGCCTGCGGTGAAAGCATAGGTTTCTCGCTCTTCGGTTTGTGCTGCTTGGTCACTGGTGCGTCAGTTACGCCCAGAGGAATCGGGGTTTTGCTGCCGATGCGCGGGTCTTTTGCTTGCTGAGCACTTTTCCCGGAAGTACCTGAAGATTCACCACTCGCGCGACTGCCCGCAGCGTGACCACGATGCTTTTTATCGCGTTTGCGATCGCGCGCTTCTATGTTCAGTTCTTCGCGAGATTTACGGTGCGCTTTTGCGGAGCTTTTGCCACGCGGGGCGGAAGTCGGTTTTTTCATGATGTCTTATCTTAAGCCGTTTTCATTAGTATAGAATTGCGGCGAAATCTAGCAGAAAGCAAGCAAAGAAAAAAGGCGACAGAGCAATCTGTCGCCTTTTTTCTTGACCCACAACCCTTAACGGGTCTGACAATCCCTGTTTGCCTTCAACTAACCCTGTTTTTCCTTCAGCAGGTACCGTCCCTGATACAATCCTTTTCCTTTTAACAACGCCTCCTGGCGCCTGTCTTCCTGACTGTCCTGTGTCTTCGCCTCCTGGCGCTCCTGACCCTTATCCTTAAGTCCGATTCCTGTTGGCATCCCCGCCGTTGACCGCTACTTTACCTTCTCCGGCTAAACGTACAAGCCACAAAAGCCGATTAGTGACCATTTTCAGATTACACCTAACAAGTAATCATTTGATTTACATGGTTTTGGTTTTTAATTACCCTACGATTTCTCTTAAATCTCTCATACTTTGAATGGCATATATCCTACAAAACCTGTGGTTAATGCTTACAGTCATTTGCCGATGTGAAAAGCCTTTTGCCCGCGTTCAGGTATAATCCCCTCAACATTAAGATTTTGGAGAAGAACCCGTGACTAACTGGAATTATCAACAGACGCATTTTGTCACCAGTGCGCCTGATATACGCCATTTGCCCTCCGATACGGGTATTGAGGTTGCTTTTGCTGGCCGTTCTAACGCAGGTAAATCCAGCGCTTTGAATACGCTGACCAACCAGAAAAGCCTGGCGCGTACCTCAAAAACCCCTGGCCGTACGCAGCTGATTAACCTCTTCGAAGTTGCAGAGGGTAAACGCCTGGTGGATTTACCGGGTTATGGCTATGCGCAAGTACCGGAAGAGATGAAGCTTAAGTGGCAGCGCGCGCTGGGTGAATATCTGGAAAAACGTCAGTGCCTGAAAGGGCTGGTGATTCTGATGGATATCCGCCATCCGCTTAAAGATCTCGATCAGCAGATGATCCACTGGGCGGTGGAAAGCGAAATTGCCGTGCTGGTGCTATTAACGAAAGCCGATAAGCTGGCAAGCGGAGCGCGCAAAGCGCAGGTAAATATGGTGCGTGAGGCGGTGCTGGCGTTTAACGGTGATGTGCAGGTTGAGCCTTTCTCCTCGCTGAAAAAGCTGGGTGTGGACAAACTGCGCCAGAAGCTGGATGGCTGGTATAACGACCTGGAACCCGCGACAGAAGCGGAAGAATAAAGATAAGCGCGGCGATGTCCGCGCTTTTTTTTTGCGGATATTTTTTCTTTGCCGCAATAAAAAACGCCCCAGTCATTACTGACTGGGGCGGCTAAAATATTCAGCCAAATCCGATTACGTGAAGTAAAAGGTCTGAAAGATAGAACATCTTACCTCTGTACCCTACGCGAATAACTCTACTCTTTTTTAGACTACACACAAAGTACTTTTTGTAGTTTTTTTTCATTCTTTACATAGGGAATTCTAATGATCATCACAAAATGCTCTTAGTTATGTTGTTTAGTTACAGAAAAGCGCAAGTAACGTAAACACCTAGTGAGCTTGATCCCAGTTTTCACCACTGCCCACTTCCACCAGCAATGGCACGTCCAGCTTCACGCTGTTTTCCATCAGTTCATGGATCTTTTTAGAGACGGATTCCAGATCGTCTTTATGCACTTCAAACACCAGTTCATCGTGTACCTGCATGATCATCCGCACCCGCGGGCGATCGTTCTCCAGCCAGGCATCAACGGCGATCATCGCACGTTTGATGATATCGGCCGCCGTTCCCTGCATCGGGGCGTTGATGGCTGCACGTTCAGCCCCTGCCCGGCGGGCAGCATTACTGGATTTGATGTCCGGCAGGTAGAGACGACGCCCTTCCAGCGTTTCGACATAGCCTTTTTCTTTCGCCTGCGCGCGAGTGCTCTCCATATATTCCAGCACCCCCGGATAGCGTTCGAAATAGAGATCCATGTACTTCTGCGACTCTTTACGCGGAATATTGAGCTGGCGGGAAAGACCAAAGGCGCTCATGCCATAGATCAGGCCAAAGTTAATCGCTTTTGCACTGCGGCGCTGCTCGCCAGTCACGCTGTCCAGTGACATGCCGAAGACTTCGGCCGCCGTTGCCCGGTGAATATCCTGTCCTTCGGCAAAGGCAGTCAGAAGACCTTTATCGCGAGAAAGGTGCGCCATGATCCGCAGCTCAATCTGCGAGTAGTCAGCAGAGACAATGACGTAATCCTGCGGGGCAATAAACGCCTGACGAATACGACGCCCTTCTTCATTACGCACCGGAATATTTTGCAGGTTCGGATCGGTAGAGGACAGACGCCCGGTGGCAGCCACCGCCTGGTGATAGGAGGTGTGTACACGGCCCGTTTTCGGGTTGATCATCAGCGGTAATTTATCGGTATAGGTCGATTTAAGCTTCGCCAGCCCGCGGTACTGTAAGATCACTTTTGGCAGAGGATAGTCGAGAGCCAGCTCCTCAAGCACCTCTTCAGAAGTGGATGGCGCTCCGCCTGGGGTTTTCTTCAACGGCTTAATACCCTGCTTTTCAAACAGGATGGTCTGCAGCTGTTTAGTCGACGAAAGGTTAAAGGGTTCACCGGCAATTTCGTGCGCTTTTAGTTCGAGTTCAGCAAGACGCAGGGCGATCTCTTCAGAGTGCTTATGCAGTACGAACGGATCGATTTTAACGCCATTGCGCTCAATCCGGGACAGCACCGGTACCAGCGGCATCTCGATATGCTGGAAAACATTCAGCGGTCCGGCGTCTTTTTGCAACTTTGGCCACATCTTTAAATGCAGCTGCAACGTGACATCCGCATCTTCTGCAGCATAGCGTCCGGCTTCTTCCAGCGCGATCTGGTTAAACGTCAGCTGATTCTTGCCCTTACCGGCGATCTCTTCAAAGGTAATGGTTTTATGCTTAAGCCAGCGATCCGACAGCGAATCCATATCGTGACGACCAGCAACACTATCCAGATTATAGGACTCCAGCATGGTATCGAAGGCAATACCGCGCAGCTCAATGCCATAATTTTGCAGGATGCCGCGATCGTACTTCAGATTTTGCCCAACCTTGAGCGCCTTTTCGTCTTCCAGAATCGGCTTGAGCAGTTCCAGAACACGCTCCCGGGAGAGCTGGTCAGGGGCATCCAGATAGTCGTGAGCGACTGGCACATAGGCAGCGACACCGGGTTCTGTAGCGAACGAAAGGCCCACCATATTGGCGGAAATATTGTCGAGACTGTCTGTTTCGGTATCAAAAGCAAAAACCGGGGCATTGTGCAGCTTTTCGATCCAGCTGTTCAGCTGCGCTTCATCAAGGATGGTTTCGTAGCCTTCAAACGAGAGCGCGCTGGCTTCTTCTTCAGGCTCCGCTTGCGCATCGACAACAAGGGTTTCTTTTGCTTTAGCCGTCGGTTTTACGCCTTTCGCCTGCAGCCATTTTCCTGCTTCAAGATCGGTAATCCAGCGTTTGAATTCATACTGCTTAAACAGATCCAGCAGCTCTTCTGCGGCAGGCTGTTGGACTTCCAGCTGTTCGCAGGTTAGCTCCAGCTCCACATCGGTTTTAATGGTTGCCAGCTGATAGGAGAGATAAGCAACCTCTTTGTTTTGCTCGAGCTTCGCGGCCATGGTTTTGGCGCCGCGGAAGGTTAATCCGGCGATTTTGTCCTGCTCGCGATACAGCGTATCCAGCCCGCCGAGCCCCTGCAGCAGCGCCTGTGCCGTCTTTTCACCCACGCCCGGCACGCCAGGAATGTTATCGGATGAGTCGCCCATCAGAGCGAGGAAATCAATGATTAGCTCTGGCGGCACGCCATATTTATTCACTACCTCTTCAGGCCCAAGAATGGTGTTGGTCATGGTGTTAATCAGGGTGATCCCCGAAGTGACCAGCTGCGCCATATCTTTATCACCGGTGCTGATCAACACCGGGCGGCCGAGTTTCTCCGCTTCGCGCGCCAGGGTGCCAATAACATCGTCCGCCTCAACGCCTGACACCGCCATTAACGGTAACCCCATCGCTTTTACCATTTTATGCAGGGGCTCAATCTGCGCACGCAGATCGTCCGGCATTGGTGGGCGGTGTGATTTGTAATGTTCAAACAGCTCATCCCGGAAGGTTTTACCTTTCGCGTCGAAGACTACCGCGGCATGGCTCGGCTGATACTGGAGGATCAGACTGCGCAGCATATTCAGCACGCCATACATTGCACCTGTTGGCTCCCCCGCGCTGTTGGTCAGAGGGGGAAAAGCATGATACGCCCGATACAGGTAAGAAGAGCCGTCGACGAGAATAAGGGGGTTTTCGGGGATCTGAACCATAATGTCCGTGCCTTTGAGTAATTTATAGATAAAGGATGCCACAGAAGGATGAAAACATCAGTTTTTCAGGGAAAATACAGGCAAAGATTTTGCGATCGTCGGGATCACTCGCAAATCGATTCTGTGGATAAGTTTGTGAATAGTTTCTGGAGGATGCAAAATTAGAGCACGTGTAAGATCAAGGCCTTAATAATTACCGTTTATTATCAATTAATTACTCTTTGATCACGATCGCATATTTCTGGTTGATGACATTTTACTCCATGTGGATATAAGCCACGCACGGATCGGCCGACCGGATTTTTCTCCCCTCTAAACGCAAATCTGCGCTCACGCGTCGTTAAAGCGCCATCCTTTGTTCGTTTTCTGGTAAAATCAGCGCCCGATGTCTGTTTATCAGGCACCCATCATAGCTAACCACCTGAAAACATTCATCATGTCTAGATTGCTGGCTGCGATAACACTTCTGTTAAGTATCGCATTAACTATTCTGGTTACCATCGCCTGTTCTGTGCCGATCATCATCGCCGGAATAATTAAACTGCTATTTCCCGTTCCCGCCGTGTGGCGCTCTGTCTCTGCCTTCTGCAATGTGATGATGTACTGCTGGTGTGAAGGTCTGGCAGTGCTGCTGCGCCTGAATCCGCATCTGAAATGGGATGTTCAGGGACTGGCCGGTCTGAATAAGAAAAACTGGTATTTGCTCATCTGCAACCACCATAGCTGGGCCGACATCGTGGTGTTATGCGTGCTCTTTCGCAAACATATTCCGATGAACAAATACTTTCTGAAGCAGCAGCTCGCCTGGGTGCCCTTTCTTGGCCTCGCCTGCTGGGCACTGGATATGCCGTTCATGAAACGCTATTCGCGGAGTTACCTGATTCGCCATCCTGAGCGCCGTGGTAAAGATGTAGAAACAACGCGCCGCTCTTGCGAGAAGTTTCGTTCCCATCCCACCACGATTGTTAATTTTGTCGAAGGCTCTCGCTTTACCGATGAGAAGCAGCAGCAGACGCGCTCCCCTTATAAAAACCTGCTGCCGCCGAAAGCTGCCGGGATTGCGATGGCCGTTAACGTGCTGGGGCAACAGTTCGACAAATTACTGAACGTCACGCTATGTTATCCCGAGAATGACAGTACGCCGTTTTATGACATGTTAAGTGGAAAGTTAACGCGGATCGTGGTGCGTATTCACCTGATTCCTGTGACAGAGGAGTTACACGGGGATTATGTGAACGATAAGAACTTCAAACGACGTTTCCAGCTCTGGCTGAATAGCCTGTGGAGCGAGAAAGACAAGCTGATTGATAACATCAAAGCGGAATACAACAACGCCGGTCATTGACCGGCGTTTCTTTTTTTTACTTCTTCTCAACCAGATATTTCACCGTGTCAGCATACTGCTGCACAAAGATATCCATGCTGCTGGTATCCATACCCTGCATATTCAGCTGATATTTACCGTTAACATACATAGCTGGAACGCCACGCAGCTGCAGGTCGGCAGCGGCTTTTTCCTGCTGAGCAACCAGTGATTTCACGACAAAGCTATTCCAGGCTGCATCGTATTCTTCACCTTTGATACCCGCATCAATAAACACTTTGCGAATATCGGCAGTGGTTTGTACGGTCTGAGTTTTCTGTACCGCTTCAAACATCGGGGCCGTAATTTTGTCTTCCACGCCAAGCGCCTGCGCAACCGCCCACGCCTGAGTCAGGTCTTTGCCCAATGGGCCAAGAAACTCAACGTGATATTTGGTCATTTTGGTGCCTTCCGGCAGCTTTTTCTTCACGCTATCGGAAACGTGCAGAACCTGCTCAAACTCGTAGCAGTGCGGGCAGTAAAATGAGAAGAACTCGAGAACCTGAGGTTCTCCGGCAACCGGTTTTTCGAGGGTAATATACTGCTTACCGTCGGTGAACTGCGCAGCCGATGCGCTAAAAGCCAGAATCATACCTGCCAGCGCCAGCCATATTTTTTTCATGATCAACTCTCTCCTGGGTGTGTTCGATTAATACATGGGCGTTAATTGCAAAGGGGGTTCCTGCAGAACCTTTACCTGTTCAACAAATGTGGATATCTGGTTACGCCAGTAATCTTCTCCGGTAAGCCAGGGGAAGTTTCTGGGAAACGCGGGGTCGTCCCAACGCCTGATTAACCATGCAAGATAATAAACAAAACGCATGGCGCGTAAAGGTTCTATCAGCGCAATTTCATCTGAATCGAAGGAGGTAAACTCTTCATAAGCCTCAATGATTGTTTCGAGCTGCATTCGCTGTTCGGCTTTATCGCCATTCAACAGCATCCAGAGATCCTGAATAGCAGGCCCCATCCTCGCATCATCAAGATCGACAAATAATGGCCCATCGCGCCAGAGAATATTACCTGCGTGACAATCGCCGTGCAGACGCAGCATGTTTACGTTGCCATCCCAGCGCGATATCACAGCGTTAATGAGGTCGTCCGTCGCCGTCAGAAATGCTGCTTTCAGCCCGGCGGGGATGAGGGTGGCGGTTTCAAACAGCTGACGCGGTTCGAGCAGATATTCCTGAATGCCGATCGTAGGGCGAGCGATAAAGCGGCTTTTCTGCCCCGTCTGATGAATGCGCCCTAAATAACGGGCAACCCACTCCATCTGATCGATATTATCGGCTTCAAATTGTCGGCCACCGAGGCTGGGAAAGACGGCGAAACAGAATCCCTGATGCGTCAGTAGCGTCTTATGGTCAAATTCAAGCGGTGCAGCAACCGGAACATCATCGGCCAGAAGGTCGAGTGAAAACTGGTGCTCTTCCTGAATCTGTTCAGCAGACCAGCGCTGCGGGCGATAAAACTTCACCACGAAGCGCTGTCGATCCTCATCCTGGAACTGGTAGACGCGGTTTTCATAACTGTTTAATGGGGTCAGTCCTGAGTCCACCCGAATGCCCTGTTCAAACAGGGCATCCATTATGGTATCCGGGTGTAAGGTCTGGAAAGTAAAAGCCTGGTCGTTCATCCGATCATCCGGAAATTATACGAATGATTGAGGATATCATTTAACGGCGTTTCCGGTGGCGGCTCTTACAAGCTTTTACTCTTTAATTACACCGCGTGCGCGCAGTAATGCCGTTTTAAAATCCTCTTCGTAGTCTTTCTGAATACCAGGGATCACCGCATCTTTACCGGAATCGCGCATTTTCAGATGATAGATCAGGATGTCATCAGAAAGGTCGGTTAACTCGCCGTCATAACCTGACTCCTTCGCCAGTTTCTGTAAAAATTGCATCAGATTAAGCTCTGGCTCTTTTTGCCAGGCGGGCTGGAGGAGTTCAATAACTTCGTTCAGACGTTTACATTTCATGGTAATACTCCTTTCATTGAGAGTGACACGTTATCAGGGTCAACCCCACAATAAAAGAGGCGGCATTATTGAGTGAGATAAGCAACATCACCGGCGTGGTGCTGGCCGGGGGCAAGGCATCCCGAATGGGGGGAAAAGATAAGGGTTTGCAGGAACTCAACGGCAAACCCTTATGGTGCTACGTCGCCCAGACATTGCAGATGCAGGTCACTACGTTGGTTATCAGCGCCAACAGAAATATTGCGACTTATCAGGCAAGTGGGTACGCCGTTTATTCGGATCGTCTGGCAGATTATCCCGGCCCTCTTGCCGGTATGCTGTCCGTGATGCAGCAATCCGATGCACAATGGTTTCTGTTTTGTCCCTGCGATACGCCTTTTATACCCACTTGCCTCGCAGCACGTTTTATTGAGCAGATAGAGGCCTCGCCCGTCGTCTGGGTACATGACGGCGAGCGCGATCATCCAACGATTGCGCTCATGAGCCGTCAGCTCATACCGGTACTACAGGATTATCTGGCGTCAGGAGAGCGGCGAGTAATGGTCTTTATGCGCCAGGCTGGCGGACACGCTGTTGATTTTAGTGATATGAAACAGTCATTTATTAATATAAATACGTTAGAAGCGATCCAAAATATGCAGAGGCAACTATGACACCTGTTTTAGCAATTGCTGCGTGGAGTGGGACGGGAAAAACAACTCTTCTGAAATCCGTTATTCCGGCGCTTTGTGCCAGAGGTATTCGTCCAGGGCTTATCAAGCATACCCACCACAATATGGATGTTGATACGCCGGGGAAGGATAGCTACGAACTCCGCAAAGCAGGTGCAGCCCAAACGATCGTCGCCAGCACGCAGCGCTGGGCATTAATGACCGAGACACCGGACGAGGAAAGGGTGGATCTGGCTTATCTTGTCAGCCGAATGGATCATACAACGTTGGATCTGGTGCTGGTTGAGGGGTTCAAGCATGAGGCGGTAGCTAAAATTCTACTTTTCCGAAGCAATGCCGGGCATGACGTTAGTGAATTAACGCTGGATGAGCACGTTATCGCGGTCGCCAGTGATATTTCACTTTCACTTCATGTACCGGTATTAGATATCAATGATACGGAAGAGATCATTGATTTCATTCAGCGATGGATGACGGTTTCCGGAACTGGGTAAATACAGCAACGTTTCCCGAAGACAAAAACGCAAAAAGCCCTGTACGTCAGTACAGGGCTTCTTACTTGTTTGATGCCTGGCAGTTCCCTACTCTCGCATGGGGAGACCCCACACTACCATCGGCGCTACGGCGTTTCACTTC
>NZ_JBOGBT010000103.1:0-78917 GCF_051656365.1 Silvania sp.
AGGTGAATGACCTTTGATACATCCCAAAAATGGTCGTCCGATTTTCGGTTGTCAGCGTTTCGCCGGATGCTCTAGATTCGTCCCGAACCTCACACCGGGAGAACGTTATGGGCAAGCCCGATGCCGTTCGCGCCGTGGCTAACGCCAATGGTGCTAACCGCGTAGCCATTGTGATCCCCTGCCACCGGGTCATCGGCAAAGATGGCGCGATGACCGACTATGGCGGCGTCGCGCGCAAAGCCTGGCTTATTCAGCATGAGAAAAAAGACCTTGATGACCGCTGATCAACGACGATGCTCTTTTCAGCGACCCGCTCGGCTTTCAGCAACCAGCGTGCCCAGCTTTTGCTGCTGAACGCCGTTTGCATCGAAGTTATCCGGCGCAAGCCATCGTTCAAAGGCGGTTATCAGGGCCGGGTATTCGCTGTCGATAATGGAATACCAGGCGGTGTCCCGGTTGCGTCCGCGGGTCACGATAGCCTGGCGGAAAATACCTTCGAAGGTGAAGCCAAAGCGCGCCGCCGCCGCGCAGGACGGAGCATTCAGGGCGTCACACTTCCACTCAAAGCGGCGGTAGCCCAGCTCGTCAAAAACATAGCGCAGGAACAGCGCCATCACTTCAGTAGCGAGCCGCGTGCGCTGCATGCGCGGGGAATAGGTGACGTAGCCCACTTCAATCACCCCGTTAGCGGCATCGATCCGCATCAGCGCCACGGTGCCAACCGGCTGGCCGGTACTGGCGTCGATCACCGCGTAATGCATCGGGTCGCGCTGCATTTCGGCATTCAGCAGCCAGGCGCGATACGCCTCCGGGGTTTCATAAGGCCCTGAAGGCAAATAGGTCCAGTCGCGTGCATCCGGCGCGTCGCGATAGGCCTCGTAAAGCCCGGCCGCGTGGCGGTCAGCGCTGAGGCGTTCGAGTCGACAGTAGCGCCCCTGCAGGGAGGGGGCGTCAGGCAGGCGGGCGCCGCTCCACTCGGGCAGTGCGTCGCCGACTGGCTGGTTATAGTTATTCAGTCTTTCGGTCATAGAATTTCCGCTCCTGTTGCGGTGAGATTGTGGCCTGGGTCAGAGCATGAACCCACGGCTAATTATATTCCACCGCAAAGATAGCGAAACCGTTAGTCGTGCCCGCCGTGGGTGCGCCGGGGCCATTATTGCCGTCGCTCAGTTTGATCCCCACGCCGCGGGCGCTCATATAAAATATGGCCGGACACTGATTAACCGTCGTTTTTATAACGCTGAGAATGCGGCCATCGGATGTTTTTTGTTTTTTAAATGCGTCAGAAAAGTGAACAATTCATAATCGGATCGTAGATTAAACTTCGCCATAACCCTGTGTTTATGGGCGTATATGGTTTTGACATCAATATTCATGGCCTGCGAAATAGTGGGTATTCTTTCCCCCTGGAATATATACGCTGCAACCTTACTTTCCTGCCGTGAAAGCATACGGTGATGACAGTGAGCACAGCCGGGCTTAAAATGAGCCCCCGCCTCAGCTGTTGTGCATTTCCAGCCATTGAGGATCTGCGTCTTCAGCTTACTGAGCGGGTCTGAACGTCTGATAAACACAATGTCGTTAATGCATAACGGCAATCCTGCATAAACGGGGCTACTGATGCCTTCAGAGATGCCAATCACCAGACTGTTTTTTTTGCGGTTATAGAATGCTAACTGACAGGTACTACTTTCACCTGCCACAAAGTTTTTAATGATAATGTCAGCTTTGGCGATATTTTCTTTTGTCAGCGTTGACTGTTTAATATAAACATCACTTCGGGCAGTAAAAATACTTTCTAAAAAAAGCGTCATACCCTGACGGTAGAAAGTATTATTGTCTTCAATAACAATCGACAGCATCGCATGCCCCTTTTATTGATTTAAACGTCACCCTGATTACTGATAGGTAAACGCCACCTGCATGGTGCTGGCTATCGTTCCAGGACTCACGTTTCCGGATACAGTATACGGACGAACAGCGAAGTCATATTTCACGGTATGACTTGTTGCATTCACGTTTTGCTGCCAACTACTCTGGTTTGGATTCACGAAGTTATCACTCCAGGCAGCGGCAGCAGGCTTGATTTTTATCGCCACGTTGACTGCAGTGCCGGTGTTTGCAAAACCGTTAGCATCGCCAGCCGTTGCCGTGCCGGAAAACGTGGCAGTGGCTTTGGTCGTGCTCGCCGGGCAATCTTTTAATGCAATGGTGAATTGCTTATCCTGGCCAAAAGCGCCCGCAGTGGCTAAATCAGTCGCTGGCGTGTCACCGAGGTCAATGTTTAGCGTGGAGTTTGCAATATCAACACTGCATGGCGAAGCAGTGACGTTACCGGTGACATTAATTTGCAAGGGCGCGGCAGAGACATAATGTATACAGATAGCCAAAGCCACTACGCTGAATATTATTTTTTTCGTGTTTAATTTCATTTTAGTTTTCCAGTAGGCAGACATGTGCCCGTGAATGTACCGTGAGTAATAAAAAACCCGCTTATTGATACGTAAAGTTCACCTGCAGAACGGTATTTATTGTCCCAGGGATTGTGCCTTGCGCCACCACTCTATATGCCCGAACCGCAAGGTTAAACACCGCCGTTCGGTCAGGATTCACCAGAGCTGTTGTTGTGGGTACAACAGGAGAAATAAATGCTGAAGTATCCATATTGGCAAGTTGCAGGGCAGTATTGCTAGCCGAACCAAAATTTTTATAGAGCGCGGGGATAACCGTGTCTACTGTCCCACTCACTGTGGCTGTTACTGCGCTAATGGCAGGACAATTTTTTACTTTTATTTGAAAGTTTACCCACGGCGAAACAATAGAACTATCCAGCAACGACGCCTGAATATTACCCATGTCGACATCAACAGAGCTTTGTCCGTCTACCACACAGGGAATCGCTGCAACCGTGCCGTTAAAGTCCACACGCGCCGATTCTGCAATGGCACTCCCGGCACCCGCCACTGACATTAACAATGCCAACGGCCCTACTATTTTGCGCATAATTTTTCTCTGCGCGTTAGATATAAAATATCCTTTTCGCATTAAAATTCCCCAGGTAATTTATTTCAGTTATAAAACACAGTTATTGTAACTGAGGTTGAATAATCCCCCACCGTCGGACTGGTACTTAAATATGTCAACCTTGTTGTGAAGGGTACCGTGGCTGACATCACCGATGTCATATCCGCAAAGGGGGTCACGTTACTAAAATCCACATACTGACTGGTATTGACATTCTTTAAAGAAAGTTTCAATCCATTACCCAAATTCAACCCGGTGGTGTCCGACAACGGGCTTGGGGACGTGTATTGCGCCGTTAACTTAAACGGCGCTGTACAATCTTTAGTCACCGTCGCGGTGAAGGTTTTTTCAGGTGCAGCCACTTCGTTTATAGCAGCATTAAACGCGTTAACCGTATCAAAGGTAATGACATTCGGACTGATCGATATATTGGCAGAACATGGCATAAAGCGAATGCTGTTTAATCCGTAGTTAACATACGTAAAATTCCCCTCGACATTCAGCCCATTAGCACCATCCAGTTGAAATACGTTAACAGCATCGAAACCTGAATAATATCCCGTTGCCGCACCTTTCTTTTTAATAAATACGTTATAACTAAAAGTAAAAACAACCGGGTAGGAATTTTTACACACTTCCGAACTGTAATTACAGACCGGAATAGTGATCGGTAAAGCGACCTGATAAGCGTTCATATCAATGGTGTTGCCATTCAGCACAATGCCGTACTCAATGCCTGTCGCCAAAGGAAGACGCAATGGGTTTGGATATAAATAGACATTTTCCGCCTCGCCCCCTCGGTCTTTCCAGCAGCTGATCCGCATTGTTCTGTTCTCTGAGCGCCAGATTACCGTGCCATCAGGTACTGATTGTGGCACGGCAATACTGCCAATATTCTCAGAAAAACCCAAAGAACCATTATCTGCGGACTGACATCTGAGTGCCAACGCCTGATTCGAGATCAAAAGAGACAGACCGATAATAAAAATCAGTTTCTTTAAATGTGCCTGTATCAACGAGTAAACCGTCCGGTAATGAACGTTTCTTTTCATCTTTAAAACCTGATAAGTGAAGCGCGCCTTTTGCCGCATTAGCGTAATACGGCATAAGGATGAATTAATGACATTTCCCAACGGCGCTGGTTATACCGTTTTCGCCCGTTCTTTGTGGTAATACATAATTAACCTGGCACTGCTGGTCTATACTTTTTCCCCATTTAACGTCCAGGGAACCTTTTTCCGCCATACCGGTTAGATAAACCTGACCGTCGTCGCCAACGATAAAACCTTGAACATTTTTCTGCGCCGGGTCGGTGACCATGGCCCCAAAGGGCACCGGGGCCCCATCCTTACGCAGAATGGTCATCATGACGCGTTGGCCCACGTGGGCTGTAAAACTCGCCCGCACGACGGCACCACGCGTTGGCACCACGCTCTGATCGGTTAACTCTACGTCAACATCTTCACCCAGGGTTTCTGTATTCAGCTGGACCTGATTGCGGCGATATGGACTGGTAAAGGGCAGGATGGCGTAACCCCGCCAGTCCGTCTTCACGCCAGTCTGGTTGTTGATGCCGACATTGCTGGCCCCGGGCGCTTGCACCAGAGCAATGGTTTCCCCCAGTGGTTGACCAAAAGTGACACCGTTTTCGTGCACCACAATCCCACCCTGCAGACCGTAGTTCAGGCGCTGGCTGTCCTGGTCGTAGGCATACCCTGCCGTTACTTCACCGTAGGTGCCGCGGTAGTCCGCATTCATGGCCCCCGTATTTCCTACATCTTTATTTCCATAACCTTGCTGTACACCCCAGCTCAGGTTGTTATCCGCCAGCGCCGTGCCATTCAGGCCAAGGGTTTGGGTGGTGTTCCCTTTTTTACTGGTGTTCAGGTTGTAGCTGGCCCAGGTGCGCGGCAGGAAGCGGTCAAGTGGGACGCTGATGTTCACACCCACGACCTGATCCCGCTCATACACTCGCCCACTGTTACTGCCGCTGGCACTTGTGTTTATGTTATAGCTGTAGTTCAACCCGTAGCTGATGCCGTTCCAGCTGTTGTTGTACCCGCCGCTAATGGAACGCAAGGTTCGATTGCTGCTCCAGTAGTCTTCGCTGATCCAACTTAATGACAGGGACCCTGCCCTCTCCCACAAGTTCTGACTGATGGTCAGTTCACTGCGATTACGGCGACGTTCACTGCGACTCGCGTCGCTACCTGAACGATAGGTGTCCATCACTTCTTGCAGACTGTAGTATCCGTCTGTCGAATAGCGATAGCCCGCGATCGCAAAGTTAGTGCCCGTCTGCACAACATTCTTGCTGTAGCGCACTCGCCAGGATTGGCCGCTGTCTTCAGGCAAGTTCTGCATGGTGGACCACGCCTGGGTGACATCCCCGGACAGCGCGCCAAAATCGCCGAGGTTTTTACCTACGCCCAATGCCACAGAGCGGTAATTTTCTGCCAGCTGGGCTCCACCGTATCCCGTGAACCCAGCTGGCAAACCATATATTGCTGTCACCAGGCCAAAGGGCGTGTCGTCCACTTTGCTGTCGTAGGAACGGTACTGCCCACCGGTAATGCTGTATTTAAGATGGCCTTCACGTTGCAAAACAGGCAGTGAGGCAAAGGGCACGACAAATTGCTGATCGCTTCCGTCGGCCTCTTTGATGGTGACCAGCAGATCACCTGAGCCACCGGTCGGGTACATGTCATTAATTTCGAACGCACCCGGTGCGACAAAGCTTTGATAAATGATGTAGCCATTTTGACGAATGATCACCTGCGCGTTGGTTCGCGCAATACCGCGGACAACCGGCGCATAGCCCTTCATACTGTCTGGCATCATGTCATCGTCTGACGCCATTTGCGCACCACGAAACGGAACGCTATCGAAGACATCAGCAGGCGTTGAGCTGTCGCCCAGCGTTAATTGGCTTTGAAGACCAATCAGGCTGCGCTGCGCATAATTATAAACCGAGTCCCATTTATCCTGGCCGTGGCTGTCACGGTTCCAGGTAGTGTAGTTACGCAGTCGCCACGGCCCAATATTGACCCCCGGACGCAGGTTGGCATATTGGCTGTTTCCATCCGTCCCCGATCCGTTGCGCGCATAGTTATTTGCTCCGCTCAGGCTGTAATTAAGCAAGAATGCCGGGATACCATTGTCCCACAGCGTGTCTGGCACATAGCCCCGTGCTTTTTGGGAAATGGCTGCCTGCGGAATACTTAATAAGAGCTGCTGCTTACTGAAACGAAATTCCGCCGTAGCCTGAGGAATAGCGCCCAGATCTGCACATTGCGCCTGTGCATCCTTCATGACAGGAAACAGATCGGTCTTTACGCCCATTTCTTGAAGTTGTTTCACACTCAGGCATGGCTGCAGATGCTCTTTGCCGCTTGCCTCTTTCGCAAGCTGGAAATCTACGTCGAAGGTCTCTACGGCCTGCTCGTTCAGGAAGATATCAACGCGGTATACTCCTGGTGGCTGCACAGCCCCCTCTTCAAAAACGGATAAATCGGTGCTGCCCTGGTTCGGGTTATCAATCTCTAATAATGCTGGGTTAAAAAATTCACGCGCCTGGGCATTGTGAATCATTCCATTAAGGGCCAGTTGTCCTGCAATTAACCAGGCCAACCGGGTGACCCGCAATTGATCCCTGTTATTCACTTTCTTTACCGGGCTATTCATCAATAACCTCCGTTGTCCATGAGGTGAATGCCATCGACCGTCTGTGTGTACCTTTTTGGTACCGTGGTCTTTATTCAGGCGATATTTCATTACAGTGAAGCGTGGTGCTCAGGACCAATCCCGCCGAAATCCGTAATAATCTTCCAGGTTAAATTTCCGCTTGCTGTGCCTGCAGGCAGAGCAAAATTTGCCGAGTTGCCCGGCGCGACATAGGTCGCGTCCTGGACGACTTTCCCCCCAAACTTCACTTCCTGGAAGTTCATGTAGAAAGGTGTCGGATTGGTCACTTTTATGCTGTTACCGCTGCGCTGCCAGGCCAGTTGCTCAGTGCGTTCTTCCGGCGTGCCTTTAAGGCCCTGCGGGCGATAGATCAGCTTAATGCGTGTTTTCACCGCGATTTGCAGCGTATTTTTACTGATGTCTTTTTCTACCGAAGGAATAGATTTTATATTTAACCAGTACAGCGACTCTTTATCTGCTGACAGGTTTCCCCCGGCGCGGACAATGCGCAGCACGTTATTCTGGTTTCCATCAAGACGGAACAACGGAGGGGTGATCATAAAGGGGGCTTTCTCAGCGCCACCCGTCACAGTGTCTACCCAGGTCTGAATCAGATAGGGTTTGCTGTCGGGGTTGCTGACACTCAGTGAAGACTCCTTCTTACCACCGTCATAAATAAGACGGGTACCGCCAACAACCACACCCGCATACGCTGACGCTGACGCTGTTGATACCAGTAATATAACCAGCATTGTGCCAGGAATAATTTTCATTAATAAATACCATTGGGTTAAGTCAATAAGGCCGGACGGTGATATATCCGGCCTGTTTTATATCGGCTCAGATAACTGGCCGATAAACGCTGTATTAGTTGTATGTCACAGAGAAGTTAGCGGTAGCATTAGCCAGGCCAACGCCAACAGTGGCTGCCGTTGCGACATAACGTGCGACAAAGGTCAGTTCGTTATCCTGCGTATCTGTCAGTGGGTACGCTTTGGAAGCTGTAAACAGCGGCAGGACGGTGTTTGCATCGTCGGACAGCTGGACGCCAACGCCAGTCGCTACGCCAGTAGTACCTGCACCCGTCAGTGCCAGCACGCTGGTGTCGCCATCAACGTTAGCACCATCAAACTTAACCATTGCGTTGTGTACTGTCTCTGGGCAGTTTTTCAGTACCAGTTTGAAGCTGGTTGGCGCTGCTGTAGAGCCTGCACCATTAAAAGCAGTACGTTGAACCTGACCCAGAGTGACATCCAGAGGCGCTGCTGGGGTATTCGCGATTTCACAGCCCGCATCGATAATTTCACCTGTGAAATTAACCTGACCCGCATCCTGAGCAAACGCTGTAGATACAGACAGAGCAGCGGCAAAAGCGAAGGCACTTGCAATATAATTCTTTTTCATAAACCTATTCCTTAAATATAATTTTCGATTTCTGTAAATTTTAAGCGTAACAATACCCGCATGGCTTGCCATGAATTTACCAGGCAAGTCATTTAGATATTTCCTTGCTTCACAACGTGATAATGAGCAGACAAAAACAGAAGGTTAATCCTTAACCTTATTAATATAAACAAGAACAACTCACGATAAACAAGGCGTTTAAATCAGATCACACATGGATACTGAATAATATTCCACTTTGAACACCACCTTCCCTGTTGAATTCATTTTTCATTAAAAACCCTCTAACACTCAAGGTTTTTATGAGTGTAATTTTACACCGAAACATTTATTCACATAAATTAAGATTTTACCCATAATGCCCCCCATTCATCACCTATCTAGGAATTATCCTGGTATAAAAAAACAGGGCGAAACCTTAATGATTGAACTACAAAACACTTCTATTACAGCCAATTGCAATAATGAAATTCAAAAACCCATTGCAGACATTCAGCTGTTATTGTTGCATCTCACGCCAACGAGTAACAAATTAGAAACAATTAATAGACAAATCATTCACTATAAACAAAATGGGCTTCGCCGATGTTTTTTACTGCATAAAGGTAGCGTTTCGCTTTATAGAAACTTCGACGGGATGGTACTGAATACCGAGTCGGCGCCTTTTGTTTTTGGTATGAGTACACAGCTTACCGATTCCGACTATCTGTTTATTCGTGCGCATGACGCGTCGGACATCAGCTGGTTATCTTTTGAGGAGGCGAATGCTATTATCGAAAAAAATAACTTATGGCAGAGTCTATCTCAATTGCTTATTTATACAGTGACGCGCGTGTATGACCACTGCACCAAGATCTCGTCACTGTCCTCATACGAGATAATCCGTTATCAATTGTATGAGTTGATGAGTGAGCCTGAAGAGATAAGAAGTAAAGTGACGATTGCGAACTATATTCAATGCCGTACCTTTTTATCGCGTAGTAGTATCATGAAAATACTCGCAGAATTAAAAAAGGGAGAGTATATCGTTACTGAAAAAGGGCTTCTTTTATCTATGAACAATATCCCTTTAAAATACTAATGATGCAAACCCCATCTTTATTTTTTGATCAACAATGGCGTTCTATATCTCACTTTAAGGCTTCACAAACAACAAGTTAAGCAGAGCCGAATGCCATAGAGTAAAATATGCTAAATTTAGAGTAGATTTGATACCTGGATACTGTGAGAAGAGCATATGAAGCCAAACGATCCTCATGAGGACTTGCCACAAATGCATCATTCTCAAGCCACCCTGGACCTGATCGACAAGATGAGTCCACACCTTCACTTCGAAACGGTTCCTCCTCGTCGCCGGTTTTACTACGTTGACCGTGGTATTCACATGTGCATTGTCATCCGTTCCGGGGTGATAAGAGTACGCAGGGATACTGATGAGATTGTTATAAGCTCAGTCCCGGTACCTAACATCATGGGTATTGGCAATTTGATGCCGAAATCGTCAGGTTTGTTTATTGAAACGCTAAGCGAATGTGAAGTCGCAACCTTAACGGCGGCAGACGCACAGCAGCTGGTGGGTGAGCTCAATGCGTGGAATTTGCTCGCCGGGCATATTACAAAAGTGGCAAATAACCTTTTTGTACACAGTATCATCATGACGGCCCCGACCGCCTATGAAATCATACGTTTTCAACTGTACGAACTCATGCGGGAAAAGCCAGAGATTCGCGAAACCACTTCAGCAGCGAAATATATATTACAAAGAACCCGGTTATCCCGAAGTACGGTGATGAAAATTCTTGCTCAGCTGAAACAGGGGGACTTTATCGAACTCGATGATGGTATGTTGAAGGTCATTAACAAACTCCCTAAAAAATACTAATCTCGACCCGCTTTTTTTGGCGCAGAAAACGACGCTAACACTGAATGCTCAGGTGACGTCGACTTAGGGTAAAAACGTTAACAATGAAAAAACCCCGCGATATTGCTATCGCAGGGTTTTCAAATTTGGCGGAAGCGTAGAGATTCGAACTCTAGAACCCTTTCGGGTCGCCGGTTTTCAAGACCGGTGCCTTCAACCGCTCGGCCACGCTTCCTAAGTGAGGCGCACTATAAACATCCTAATGCGTTGTGTAAAGCACAAAATTCAAGAATTTGCGTCTCTTTCAACGCCCCAGGGCTATTGCTGAAAAAAACCGCAAATGGGGCAGGTAAAAAACGCTACACCTCCATACCCGCTCGGTATTGGCCCCACTTCAGCACCGAGTTCACGCCAATCGACAGGAAAGGTTCCGGCGGCGTTTTATTTGGCCCCGGTGACGCCATCAGGAAATCAATCAGTTCATTTCTCTCCCCGGCGATCATGTCGGCCAGCAGTGTACCGGTTGCCGTGCCGCGGGTGATCCCCAGACCGTTGCAGCACAACGCGCCATACACATTAGGCGCCAGTTGACCAAAGAAGCCCTCGTGGTTTTCTGACAGGCAGATGGCCCCGCTCCAGGAATATTCAAAATCAACCTGATTGAGCATCGGGTACCGCTTAAATCGTGATCGAAGGCCATGTCTCCATCACTCGCGACTGCCAGGAAGGGCCGTATGGCGAATACGGCAGCTATCCTGGAGAGGGATCATCAGCCCAGCCGACGTTCCACGTCGAGACCATTACCCACCGTGACGATCCGATCTGGCCGATGTCGATTACCGGTCGTCCGACCGATGAGTCGCATACCCTCTGGGCGATGGGGCTGGCCGCCGATGCGCTAACATACCTGCGTGAAGCCGAGTTGCCGATCAGCACGGCCTGGATCCCGGAGGATTCCACCGTGCACTGGCTGCTGGTGGTGGTGCCGCAAAACTGGCGCGAACAGTTGCCGGGCGTGACCAGCGAGGCGTTGGCTCAGCGAATCGGCGAGGTGCTGTTTAAGACCGACGCGATGGTGTTTATTCCGAAGGTCTACGTGGTGGATGATGATTTTGATCCAACAAACCTACGCGAAGTGGTGTGGGTGCTCTCAACCCGCGTGCATCAGGGGCCGCATTCCGGGACATCAATTATCGGTATGAATATCAAAAACGGATGTTTATATCATCAAGTGACGTTTCCAAATACTTGACCCAGGCGCCAGCATACGCACATCGATAACAAAACTAAAAAAACAGCATTATTAAGGTGGCTTTCGTTCCCTTTAATAAATCCGTTAGTTATGTTGGCGTATGCTGGCGCGACATCGTCCTCTTGTTATGCGATTAGAATAAAATCATTAATATTGATGCTGTTAGCGTTTACGTGTTCTAAGGTAATGACATTGCCATTACCAGGATTGCCGAGGGTAATTACGGTACTGTTACCGGCTCCCCCAGCAATCGTGACGCTGCTGGCAAAATTCGCCACACCAATGCCTAATAAACTCAGATCGAGGTGGTCCTGTCCGCCGCCGGGATTACTATCAAAATCGGTAATGCGATCTCGCCCAAAGCCTGCGCTAAAGACGAAGGTGTCAGTTCCTGAACCACCGGACAGGCTATCAACGCCCTGGCCCCCCTCAAGTCTGTCGTTACCCGCTCCGCCTGCCAGGTTATCGTTGCCGGTCCCGCCCTGAAGGTTATCGACACCGTCACCCCCATCAAGGGTGTCATTTCCTGCTCCACCGTTCAGCTGGTCGTTGCCTCCCATCCCGTACAAAAAGTCATTACCGCTGCCACCGGTGATGCTGTTGGCAATGGCATTCCCTCTACCGGTGAAAGTGCCAGTCCCGCTGAACACCAGGGTTTCTACGTTATTGCTTAACGTGTAATTGTTAAGGGTGGTCTGGACAACATCCGTCCCGCCACTAAGACCTTCCTTGACAATATCTCTGGCATTATCAACCAGATAAACATCATCTCCGGAACCCCCTGTCATGTTATCGGCACCCTGGCCACCCTCGAGTCTGTCGTTACCCGCTCCGCCTGTCAGGTTATCGTTGCCGGTTCCGCCCTGAAGGTTATCGGCGCCGTCACCCCCATCAAGGGTGTCATTTCCTGCTCCACCGTTCAGCTGGTCGTTGCCTCCCATCCCGTACAAAGCGTCATTACCGCTGCCACCGGTGATGGTGTTGGCAATGGCATTCCCTCTGCCGGTGAAAGCGCCTGTCCCGGTGAACACCAGGTTTTCAACGTTATTGCTCAATGTGTAATTGTTGAGGGTGGTCTGGACATGATCCGTCCCGCCATCAACACCTTCCGTTACGACATCGCTCTTATTATCAACGATATAGGTGTCATTGCCGAGACCGCCCACCATCACATCAGCACCCGTGCCGCCGTTGAGGCTATCGTTGCCGGCCCCACCGTTGAGCGTGTCGTTGCCGCCCCCACCATTGAGGACGTCGTCGCCGAGCCCGCCATTGAGGAGGTCAATGCCGTTCCCACCGTTGAGGACGACGTTGCGGTTGACAACGACCGGCGGATTATCGAGCTGACTCGTCCCGAAGATGTTCTCGGGAAGATTGGTCAGGCCGGTGTTGCGTGCCACGATCCCCGCAAAGCCCTGCTGCTCGAGGACCTCGTAGAGGTCCAGATGCTCTACGCGGTCGAGATAATACAGCCGGTCACCTTCCTGGATCCGGTCAAGTTGTTCGTGGATGATGACCCAGAAGGTTTGGCCAACCACACCGCCATTGATGTGCTTCTCGGCAAGTCCGCCAACAAACAGATCAACTCTGTCGATGCCTTTGACGGTGTTTCCGTTGACAAATTTATAGCCAGGATTCGCTGCCAGGACGTCTGCAATTTGATCATCCTCCAGCACAAGGTCTGGATAGGCTTGCTTGAATTGCTCTATGACTGTGTCGCTGAGATTGTTCCGTGCCTGGAAGTCCTCCCACGAACTGTAGGGGGTGAGATCGCCGGCAAAGCTGACCGCCTCCCTCACATACGGATCGAGAGAGGCCATCAGGTCGGCCCGGATCTGGTTCATCGAACCCAGACCGACGTCCCACTCGCGGGCGACGTCGAAGGCAAACACGTCAGCACTCATACGAACGAGGTCGTTTCGGACAGCATCGACGATATTGACGTCGACTTCTTCCGCAGCCTGGACAACCCCACCGGCAATAATCCCGGCGGCACCCAGTTGCTCATAGCCTGGCTGTGGAGAGTAAGGCAACTGCGCTTTGGGGAAGGTGAACGCGCTCGTATCGTTGGTCGGGTTGAGGAATGCGTCGAACAGCGGTACCTGCGTTGCATTGCCCTGAGCGTCGAGCACCGTCAGCGTCTGGCCTATCAGCGAATGACCGAACCGGTAAGCTGCAACCGCGAACTCGTGCGAGACGCGTGCGTCTACTTCCGGGTTGTACTCGGCGAAACCGTGATCGCCCTCACCTCTCATGCCGCCCAGCAACTTGTCGGCAAAATCGGTGTAAATAACGCGCTGATATTCAGCCTCGTTGACGATCTTGGCAGCCTGGAACAGCTCTTCAGCGGTTCCTTCAAATCCGGCGTCGAGCAATCCGTTGACATGGAAGTTGTGATTCCGCGCCCAGATGTTGTGGATCGCGGTGAGTGCGATATTCTCGTTCGCCCGTCCATCACCCGCCACGTAGTGGTCGAGCAGGTTGATAAAGGGGTTGGTGTCGAGCAGCAGCGCAAAGCCACTTCCCATGAAATTAGACGTCATAGCAGGAAGCATCGCCTGGTTGATAACGCCATTGCTGTCGACCAGTCCGGCGAAGTACTCCTGGAATGTCACGTTGTGGTCGCCCGGCAGCGAGCTGTCGGTGAACAGCGTGTTGTTGTTCCAGTGATGCAGGATCAGTTCTCTCAGCGTGGGCAGCAGCTTGAAATTTGGATTGGATGGATCCAACCCGCCCTCTAGCAGCTTGCCCGTAAAACCGCCCAGGCCGTTGCCTTCGCGCAGGAACTGCCCGACGAGTTCGTTCGAGCCATACGTTTGGTTCTGATCGGCGAATGGCGATGTCTTATTGAGATGCTGCGGGATGCCATTAGCATCAATGCTGTCAACGGTGCCGCGAGTCAGATCCGCGGGATTTGGCACCGAGCCCGGAGCGCCAATCTGGATCGTTCCGTTACCTCCCTTACCGAGGAAGTCGAGACCGTGATCGAAGTACTGACCGAAGGCCGTGAACAAGCTGTTCACACCGGCGGCGTTGCCGGAAAGGTCTGCTTCCTGTGCGCCAAGGGCATCGCTGATGGCACGCGGATCCAGTCCGGAGAACAGGGGATTGATGTCGCGGTTGTGGGTCGTTTCATTGTAAGCGCCATAGTGCGCGTCGGTGAGTCGTATGAACGGCTGATCGGCCGAACCATAGTCAAGGTGAGCACGGTTATTGCCGGTGCCTTCGAGATCGCGGATCCCGAGCGCATCGTTGTCTTCACCCCCTTCACGCCCGTTGACGAGATTCTTCAGGTTGGCGACATCACTGGCGGTGATCGGGAAGGCACCGTCGCCGCCAACATCATCTTCGCCGCCGACATCATCATCATCGTCATCGTCATCCGCCGACGTTTTCTTACTCGCCAGAAGAATGGGTTCGCCAGGGTTCAACGGGGTGTTCGTGCCGTGAGGCACTGTGCTCGTGTCCTGAGTCGGCGCAGAATGCCTGGATTTCGAGGCCAGCTCAATAACCGCCTGCGGCGGCGGTGTGCCAGACACATCATCCAGACCTGTGCCGATCGTCGGATCGGTACCTTTGTTCACTTCAACTTTGGATAAGATGTTGGCGGTCTGGTTACGGATAATCCCTGACGGCGGATCGATAACCGACCCTATCCCAGCGTATCCCGCCTGAAACGAGGAATCAAAAAAGCGCAGGAAGGAATGGTCTGTGGCCCCAAACTTGCCTTGCCCTGTGACCAGGTTGTTAAAGCCACTATCGAAGGTATGTATACCGAATGGCAGCAGACGGTTGGACAGTATATTGAAGTTGATATCGTCGAGATCCGTTTTTGCTTTAGCGATTTGCTTGAGGATGTATTTCAGGTCAGGCTTTTTGATATCGGTCATTTTCATTTCTCTCAAATATGATGATGAAAAGGCACGAAAAGGCGAAGCCGGTACGCGGCACTCGAATTACGCGCCTGGAATTGCTAACTGAGCGTATTCCCCTTCACGACGCAAAAAGACCCTATGATGGATATGCTCAGCCCCCACTAAAGAATCGCGGCGACTTACTTTGCCAACCTAAAAGCATACTTCAGACCTGCGACCCCCTGACATTGAATAAAGCCAAAGAATTAATAACCGTCAATGATTTGTAATTACCCTCAAGCGACTTGAATTTTTCATTAGAAAAAATTGTCAATATTACACAGCGAAAACGGAACATCGGTATTTAAACGATCAACGTTGCGCCTACGGCCAAGGTTCGACTATCCCTAATGCGACACTGTATGTGAAATTTTTCAGATGAATATTGAAACAAACATAAAGGTAAAATTAATTTTTATAGCGCAAAGCTAAAATCAATAATATAAAAGTTTAGGCAGGACTCCTGAAAATCATACATTATTAGCACCGCTTCGTTGACATACCGAAACTAACGTATATCTACGGATCATTAACATCATAAACGAGGTCATTTTGTGTGATGTTAATCACTTCTTGCTGTTATGCAGGAAAGCGTCGCAGAAAGTCAGTATTAGTGATGTGGGTTGAGGGTTTTATTTCCAAATAATAAGGCTTGTTATCAGAGTTAATAACGCCAAAGATGACTCTACTGTAAGCACAGCTTCGGTGACGTCAACTTATGGTAAAAACACAAAGACAAAAAACCCTGCGATATTGCTATCGCAGGGTTTTCAAATTTGGCGGAAGCGTAGAGATTCGAACTCTAGAACCCTTTCGGGTCGCCGGTTTTCAAGACCGGTGCCTTCAACCGCTCGGCCACGCTTCCTAAGTGAGGCGAACTATAAACAGCTACTTGTGCCCTGTAAAGAGCGAACCTCATCGTTCGTCTTAAAAATAGCCAAAATGCGTTTAATTGGTTGTATCAACAACATATTGGCTATTTTATCAGCACACATCACCCTCAAGGCGTTAATGCTTTTTGATGTACATATCTTTGGTGTAGTAATACCCCAGCTTATCTGGCGTAAATCCTCCTACCCACGGCTTCACCAGATGGGTGCGGACATAGTGATAAACCGGAATGGCGGGTACATCCTGACCTAACAGATCTTCCGCCTGCTGATAGAACTTCCCGCGCTCGGCGGTGGTTTTCGCTTTTGCCGCCTCAACCAGCGCTTCATCGTAGGCCGGATTGCTGTACTGGCTGGTGTTCTCACTGTCGCCGGTACGGAAGTTGTTCAGGAAGGTGGCAGCATCGTCGTAATCGGCGATCCAGGCGTAGCGCACCGCATCAAAATTGTGGGTGTGCATGGTGTCCAGCATGGTTTTCCACTCCTGATTTTGCAGCTTCGCTTCCACGCCGAGGTTTTTCTTCCACATCGAGCTGGCGGCGATGGCAATACGCTGGTGCGATTCCGAGGTGTTGTACAGCAGATTAAAGCTCAGGGGATGGCTGTCGTTAAAGCCCGCCTCGTTCAGCAGCTTTTTAGCCTCGGCAATGCGCTTATCCATCGGCCAGCTGGCGTATTCCGGGCTTTTCAGCTTCACGCCGCCGATATCCGGCTGGCTGACGACCCAGGCCGGGCGCTGCCCCTGCCCGAGCACCTTGTCGGCAATGATGTCTTTATCCAGCGCCAGGTTCAGGGCCTTGCGCACGCGCGGATCGTTAAACGGCGGGCGGGTGGTGTTGAACTCGTAATAGTAGGTTGCCAGCTGCGGCGAGACGTCCAGCTCAGTGCCCATGGTTTTTTTCAGTTGGGCAAACTGGTTGATGGGCAGCGTGTAGGCAATATCAATTTCACCGGCCTTGTAGCGGTTCACATCGGCGGCTTCGGAGGTGATCGGCAGGTAAGTTACCTTGTTAATCACGGTATGGGCATTGTCCCAGTAGCGCGGATTACGCTCGGCGATAATCCGCTCGTTGACCACCCATTTACTCAGCGTATAGGCGCCGCTGCTGACGAAATGCTCCGAGCGGGTCCATTTATCCCCGTAACGACCAATCATGATCTTGTCGACCGGGACCAGCGACGGGTGTGCCAGCATCGCCAGAAATGCGGCATTAGGCTGGGTAAGCGTCACTTCAAGGGTGGTATCGTTTAGCGCCTTCACGCCCATCGTCTCGGGGGCTTTTTTACCCTGGGCGATATCCGTGGCGTTCACAATGTGCATGTTGCCGGGGTAGCTGGCATAGGGTGAGGCGGTTTTCGGATCCACCAGTCGTTGCCAGCTCCAGACCACTTCCGGCGCGGTAATGGCGGTGCCGTCGCTCCAGGTGATGCCCGGCCGTAAATGGAAGGTCCAGACGGTGTTGTCTTTATTCTCCCATTTTTCGGCCAGCCGCGGCTGGATGGTGCCGTCCGGGGCGACGCTGACCAGTCCTTCGAATAAATCGCTGATAATATTAAATTCGACATCGCTTTCGACTTTATGCGGGTCGAGCGACGCCGGTTCATTGCCATTATTCCTGACCAGTTCCTGCTTCTCTGCCAGCACGGTTCCCGCCGGTACGCTGGCGGCAAAAGCCGTTGTGCCGACGCTCAGGATGCCTGCCGTCAGCAGAGAGAGTGTAAAAATAGTGCGTGATGATGGTTTCATTTCCTTCGCCTTATTGTTTTTTGTCTGACGATGCGCAATAACTCTTAGCGCCACGACTGTAATAAGGCAATATATTTCAGTAACCTATAAGAGCTTGATCTGATTAGCGCTGACAAACCGCGCTTCGTTCGGCAAAATTGCAGTTATGGAACATAAAATGCTTGAACGACGCCTAAGGCTATGAGTAAAGATGGGTAAAATAGCTAGGTTCCCGGCGCATCGTTTTCTATTCTTGCCGTTAATTACATCTGTCATAAGAGAGTGACTCATGGATCGTATTGTTAGTTCTTCACACGACCGCACATCGCTGCTCAGCACCCACAAAGTGCTGCGTAACACCTATTTCCTGTTGAGCCTGACGCTGGCCTTTTCTGCGCTGACAGCGACCGCCAGCACCGTTCTGATGCTGCCATCGCCGGGTATTATCCTGACGCTGGTGGGCATGTATGGTCTGATGTTCCTGACCTACAAGCTGGCCAACAAACCGACCGGTATTATTGCGGCATTTGCCTTCACCGGTTTCCTGGGTTACATCCTGGGGCCAATGCTTAACTCCTTCCTGTCTGCCGGGATGGGCGATCTGATCGGCCTGGCGCTGGGCGGTACAGCATTAGTGTTCTTCTGCTGTTCTGCTTACGTGCTAACCACCCGTAAAGACATGTCTTTCCTCGGCGGTATGCTGATGGCAGGCATCGTGGTGGTGCTGGTCGGGATGGTGGCAAACATCTTCCTGCAGCTGCCGGCTCTGCACCTGGCGATCAGCGCCGTGTTTATCCTGATCTCCTCTGGCGCAATCCTGATGGAAACCAGCAACATCATTCGCGGCGGCGAGACCAACTACATCCGCGCCACCGTGAGCCTGTATGTGTCGCTGTACAACATCTTTGTCAGCCTGCTGAGCATCCTGGGCTTTGCAAACCGCAATTAACCCGCTGTGCTGTATACCGGGCCCCGCTTATGCGGGGCTTTTTTTTTTGCTAAACTGCTGCGGTTTTCGATAAACCCGTGATGATTATGTTGAACTTTGAAGGTAAAGAGATTGAAACCGATAGCGAAGGCTATCTGAAAGAGACCAGCCAGTGGAGCGAAGGCCTGGCGGCCGCTATTGCTGAAAAAGAGTCGATCGCCCTGACGCCCGAACATTGGGAAGTGGTGCACTTTGTGCGCAATTTCTACCTGGAATTTAATACCTCCCCCGCCATTCGCATGCTGGTCAAAGCGATGGCCAATAAATATGGTGAGGAAAAGGGTAACAGCCGTTATCTGTATCGCCTGTTCCCGAAAGGCCCGGCCAAACAGGCGACCAAAATCGCCGGTCTGCCGAAGCCCGTGAAGTGTATTTAGTACCGAATACCGAAATTGACGTATTCCCTGCCGGGTTGATGCGGTTCTGATAAGACCTTCTCAACCCGCGCGCTGCGTGGCCCACCGGCTTTAAGCCAGGCAACCAGCTGTTCTACCTTTTCCGCTTCGCCACAGGCGACTACCTCGACACTGCCGTCATCCATGTTGCGCGCGTACCCGGTCAGTCCGAGCGTTGTAGCCTCCCGCTGCGTGCTGTATCGGAACCCGACGCCCTGAACCGTACCGTGGATCCACGCGATTATGCAGACTTTTGACATCATCGTTCTCCTTATCCCTGTCTGGCGCGTTGCATTTCCTCGCTGAACTCGGGAAAATGGCGGCCATCTTTTCGAATCGACAGAATAGCAAATTATGAGTGTACGTTTAGTGTTAGCCAAAGGGCGCGAGAAGTCATTACTGCGCCGTCATCCCTGGGTCTTTTCTGGTGCGGTTGCTCGCGTAGAAGGCAAAGCCAATCTCGGAGAAACCATTGATATCGTCGACCATCACGGCAAATGGTTAGCCCGCGGCGCATACTCACCTGCTTCCCAGATCCGCGCGCGTGTCTGGACCTTCGATAAAGACGAGACAATTGATATCGCCTTTTTCACCCGTCGTTTACAGCAGGCGCAGCAGTGGCGCGACTGGCTGGCAAAACGCGACGGGCTGGACAGCTATCGCCTGATCGCCGGTGAATCCGACGGTCTGCCGGGCGTCACCATCGATCGTTTTGGCAACTTCCTGGTGCTGCAGCTGTTAAGCGCGGGCGCAGAATATCAGCGTGCGGCGTTAATCAGCGCCCTGCAATCGCTGTTTCCTGAGTGCGCCATTTACGATCGCAGTGACGTTGCGGTGCGTAAAAAAGAGGGCATGGAGCTGACGCAAGGCACCGTGACCGGCGAACTGCCGCCTGCCCTGCTGCCGATTGAAGAGCACGGCATGAAGCTGCTGGTGGATATCCAGGGCGGGCATAAAACTGGCTACTACCTCGATCAGCGTGACAGCCGTCTGGCAACCCGCCAGTACGTGAAAGACAAGCGCGTGTTGAACTGCTTCTCCTACACCGGCGGCTTTGCGGTTTCTGCCCTGATGGGCGGCTGCAGCCAGGTGGTGAGCGTCGATACCTCCCAGGAAGCGCTGGACGTGGCGAAGCAGAACGTCGAGCTGAACAAGCTGGATCTGAGCAAAGCAGAATTTGTGCGCGACGATGTGTTTAAACTGCTGCGTAAATATCGCGATCAGGGGGAAACCTTCGACGTCATCGTGATGGACCCACCAAAATTTGTCGAAAACAAAAACCAGCTGATGGGCGCGTGTCGCGGCTATAAAGACATCAACATGCTGGCAATTCAGCTACTTAATCCCGGTGGCGTGCTGCTGACCTTCTCCTGTTCCGGCCTGATGACCACAGACCTGTTCCAGAAAATTGTCGCCGATGCCGCTGTAGATGCGGGTCGTGATGTACAATTTATAGAACAGTTCCGTCAGGCGGCCGATCACCCGGTGATCGCTACCTATCCGGAAGGGCTATATCTGAAAGGGTTTGCCTGTCGCATCATGTAACTTGAAAAGTGGAATGTTGCCCTCACCTTGAGTGTAAGTAACGTTTCCCGGGAGGTGACTATGATTGCCAGCAAATACGGTATCGGCCAGCAGGTCCGCCACTCCCTGTTAGGGTATCTGGGTGTGGTTGTGGATATCGACCCGGAATATTCCCTCGACGAACCGTCAGCCGATGAGCTGGCGGTTAACGCAGAACTCCGCGCCGCACCCTGGTATCACGTGGTGATGGAAGATGACGATGGCCAGGCGATGCATACCTATCTTGCCGAAGCCCAGTTGAGTAGCGAGCCGCAGGACGAGCACCCCGAACAACCGTCCATGGATGAACTGGCACAAACCATTCGTCGACAGTTACAGGCCCCGCGCCTGCGCAATTAATGATGAAAAAAAGCCCGGTGGCGCAATGCTCACCGGGCTTACCTTCCGCCTTTAGCGGGTTAACCCTAAGCGCGGGATCTCAATCGCCGGACAGCGATCCATCACCACCTGTAATCCCGCGTCACGCGCCAGCACGGCGGCTTGCTCATTAATGACGCCCAGCTGCAGCCACAGGGTTTTCGCCCCGACGGCGATAGCTTCCTGCGCCACGCCCCAGGCGGCTTCGGAATTGCGGAACACATCCACCATATCAATTTTTTCTGGCACATCCGCCAGCGTCGCATAGCCCTGTTGCCCCAGCAGCGTCTTACCCGCCACTTTCGGCGACACCGGGATCACGTGATAACCGTGATCGAGCAGGTATTTCATCACCCGATAGCTCGGCCGGTCGGGCTTGTCACTTGCCCCGACCAGAGCAATCGTTTGGGTGGTGGTCAGAATCTCAGCAATATCGTTCTCTTTCATTGTCTTCCTCCTGGCTTTTTCAAAGTGTACGCCAAAGTGGGTAAGGCAACTATCTATCCCATACGTCTGCATGAGAGCAAATTGCCAGAATATGTCTATATGTTAGTAAATATGATCTGCGAAAAAATTAGATACATTATTCACACCGCGCGTCTTTGAGAGGAGCTCTCTATGAAAACCGGCATTGCCTGGAGTTTGGTTGCACTGCTGATGCCGGTTTGCGTTTTTGCTACAACGCTACGGCTCTCCACTGACATCGATTTACTGGTGCTTGATGGAAAAAAAGTGTCCAGTTCATTGCTGCGCGGTGCGGACAGCATTGAGCTGGATAACGGTCCGCATCAGATTGTGTTTCGGGTTGAAAAAACCATCCGTTTTGGCAACCATGAACAGCGCGTCTATATCTCTCCCCCGCTGGTCGCCAGCTTTAATACGCAGCGCATCAGCCAGGTTAATTTTAGTCTCCCGCGACTGGAAACAGAAAAAGAGTCGCAACTTTTTGATAATGCGCCCCACATCGAGTTGCTGGACGGCGATGCGACGCCCATTCCGGTAAAGCTCGATATCCTGACGATTACCGAGACCCCGAAAGGTATCAATTACGAGAATGATACTGAGCGCTATAACAAGGCCGGGCAAAGCGCGTCTTTACCGCAATTTGCTACCATGATGGCCGATGACAGCGCGCTGCTGTCGGGCGTTTCAGAGCTGGATATGCCGCCGCCGCAATCCCAGACGGTTACAGAACAACGACTTAAATACTGGTTTGCCTTAGCCGATCCCGATACCCGAGCGCGATTTCTGCAGTGGGCGAAGCAGCAACCTTCGTCCTGACCCGCAATATTTATCCCTTTCTCTTGCAGAGTCAGACACTTCCAGTAATCTGTAACCAGTTAATTAATGGATAGAGATTATGGAACTCACAACTCGCACCCTGCCAGCACGCAAACATATCGCGCTGGTTGCACACGATCACTGCAAACAGATGCTGCTCAACTGGGTTCAGCGTCACAAATCCCTGCTCGAACAACACCAGCTGTCGGCAACCGGTACAACGGGTAATCTGATCCAACGCGAGACCGGGCTTGAGGTTAATGCCATGCTGAGCGGCCCGTTGGGCGGCGATCAGCAGGTTGGGGCGCAGATTTCTGAAGGGAAAATTGATGTGCTGATTTTCTTCTGGGACCCGCTCAATGCGGTGCCGCACGATCCGGATGTCAAAGCGCTGCTGCGCCTGGCGACGGTGTGGAATATCCCGGTCGCCACTAACCTGTCGACAGCAGACTTTATTATTGAGTCACCGCAGTTCCAGTCTCAGAACGAAATTCTGATCCCGGATTACCCGCGCTACCTGGCGGATCGCCTGAAGTAACTATTGCCGTTGCCGGGTGGCGTCTTCGCCTGCCCGGCCTGCTACCTGACCTTGTACGGCCGGGTTGTTTACGGTTTGCGCGTCAGCGGCACATCGATATTTTTCAACACCTCAACAAACGCCGACGGCTGCTCTTTATTGAACAACAGCCAGACGCGATGACGCGCACGGGTCATCGCCACGTATAGCAAACGCCGCTCCTCAGCATCCGGAAAATCTTCCACCGCGGGCAGTAACGCCTGCTCCATGACCGATTCGCGCGCGGGTGCAGGGAATGCGTCGCTGCCTTCCTGCAGACCCACCACAATCACATAGTCCGCCTGCTGTCCTTTGCTGGCGTGAATGGTCATAAAATCCAGTTGCAGCTTCGGCCAGCGAGTGGCGGCTTTCGCCAGGCTGGCCGGCTTAAGGTGGTGATAACGCGCCAGCACCAGAATACGTTCATCAGGTTTAGCATAACCACTCAGCTTATCCAGTAACGCATCAAGCTGATCGTCTGCCAGCAGCGTCACCGCTTTTTTGTCGCCAACGGACAGGCTGTTCAGCGGTTTTGCCAGCTGGTTCGGGTTCTGCTGAATAAAGCGGTTGGCAACTTCACCGATCCGGTGATTGAAGCGGTACGTGGTATCGAGGTCGCAACGATCGCCTTCGCCAAAGTAATGATGGAACGCGGTAGTCAACGACAACTGCGCCCCGCTAAAGCGATAGATCGCCTGCCAGTCATCGCCCACGGCAAACAGCGTGGTATACTTATTTTGCGCCCGCAGTGCCGCCAGCAGCGCCGCGCGCTGGGGAGAGATATCCTGAAACTCATCCACCAGGATGTGTTTCCACGGGCTGACAAAACGGCCTTTCTCAAGAATGTTGATCGCCTGATGGATCAATCCGGAAAAATCGACCGCATTTTCCTCTTTAAGAGCGGTTTTCCACGCTTTTAACAGGGGGGCCATCAGCTTCACCCGTTTTGAAAACAGGGCGCGGATCTCCTCCGGCGCACCGGCAATCATCTCCGCCTGCGCACCGCCATGCATACGCATCAGGCTCACCCAACGATCCAGACGCGGTGCCAGTCGGCGCGCGAGCTTATCGTTTTGCCAGAAGCTGCCCTCCGGCACCGTCCAGTTGAGCTCCTCTTCCAGCCACTGGCGCCAGCCTTTGGCCTGGGCTTTTTTCTCGCTGCACTGCTGCTGCCAGGCATCGATAAAAATTTTCTGCCGCGCCTCGGTGTCATTTTCGAGCTGGCTGACCACCGGCACTTTTTTGCTCCCCTGCTGAATAATGTACAGGGCCAGCGCATGAAAGGTTCTGGCGGTGATGTCGCGAGTATGCAGTCGCGCCGCGATACGTTCATCCATCTCCTGGGCGGCCTTGCGCCCAAATGCCAGCAGGAGGATCTGTTCCGGGGAGGCTTCATTGCGGGTCAAAAGCCAGCCCGCGCGCGCCACCAGCACCGAAGTTTTACCGCTCCCGGCACCTGCCAGCACCAGCAACGAACGCTCACCGTTGACCACCGCCCGGGCCTGGGCCGGGTTAAGCGGCGATGACTCAATGCCGGCAAAAAAATCGGCATACTGGTTGAGCATGGCGTCGGTCCACGCCTGATTGTGTGCCTGTCGGCTTTGATCAATGTCGGTTAACCAGGCCTGGCACTGACGCCAGGCCTCACGGCAGTTTTCAAACTCCACCAGCCGCGAGGTCGACAGCGGTAAGGCCTGCAGCGCGTTGACGATTTTTTGCTGCAGCCCCAGGGTTTTATCCCGCGTGAGCCAACTGTTTTGCTCATGGCTTGCGGCAATCTCATCCAACACGTTGTGCAGAACCTGCGCCGCAACCTGACTCATTTCAGCACTCCATTGCTGCCAGAGCATGTTCAGATGGTGATGAAACCGCTGGGTTTCTGCCCATTCGGTGCCGTGAAGCCGCACGACCTTTTCTTCAGGCAGGACAAACTCCAGCTCGCCCCACACCAGACCGCGCTTGCAGTGAATAGCCAGCAGCTGATTGAAGGGAATCAAATATTCGTGCCGTTCGCCCGAGACTTTGACCCCGGCGTTGAGCAGAACGACTTTGTCGTACGGATGTTGTGCCAGGCGTTTGCCTAACGAAGTTGCTTTCAGTTCCATGTCCAGCCCGATCCACGACGTGAGAAGTTACCTGACAGTTTAACTGCCAGTTTTCAGGTGCTCCAGCGCAAAAAACCGTTACAATCATCGAGCCTTAAACAAAACGGAAAGAACCGAGGTGTTATGCGTACCGTTCTGAATATTTTGAATTTTGTTCTTGGTGGTTTTGCCACCACCCTTGCCTGGCTGGTGGCGACGCTGGTCAGCATTGTGCTGATCTTCACCCTGCCGCTGACGCGCTCCTGCTGGGAAATCACCAAACTCTCGCTGGTGCCTTACGGTAACGATGCGATCCACGTCGACGAGCTGGAGCCCGACAGCAAAAGCGCGCTGCTGAACACCGGCGGAACGCTGCTCAATATAGCGTGGCTGATCGTTTTCGGCTGGTGGCTGTGTCTGATGCATATTGTGGCAGGTATTGCACAGTGCCTGACGATAATCGGTATCCCCGTTGGGATCGCTAATTTCAAGATTGCCGCCATTGCCCTGTGGCCTGTGGGGCGCAGAGTGGTCCCTGTTGAAGTCGCCCGCGCCGCGCGGGACGCCAACGCCCGCCGTCGTTTTCCGTAACGTAACAAGGACCGAGTGCGCTCATGCTAAGCCCACTGCTACGCCGCTACACTTGGAACAGCACCTGGCTGTATAACGTCAGGATTTTTATTGCTCTTTGCGGCAGCACCGCCCTGCCCTGGTGTTTAGGTGAGGTCAAGCTGACCATCCCGCTGACGCTGGGCGTGGTTGCCGGGGCGCTAGCCGATCTGGACGATCGTCTCGCCGGTCGGCTGCGTAATCTGGTCATCACCCTGATCTGCTTCTTTATTGCTTCGGCTTCGGTTGAATTACTCTTTCCCTGGCCCTGGCTGTTCGCCCTCGGTCTGATGCTCTCCACCAGCGTCTTTATATTGCTGGGAGGGCTGGGTCAACGTTACGCCACCATCGCTTTTGGTGCGCTGCTGATTGCTATCTATACCATGCTGGGCGTTTCGCTTTACGACCAGTGGTATCACCAGCCGCTGCTGCTGTTGGTTGGCGCTGTCTGGTATAACCTGCTCACCCTGGCCGGGCATCTTATTTTCCCCATTCGTCCTTTGCAGGACAATCTGGCGCGCAGCTATGAGCAGCTGGCCCATTATCTGGAGTTAAAGTCCCGGCTGTTCGACCCGGATATTGAGGATGATGGACAGGCACCGCTGTATGAGCTGGCGCTGGCGAATGGCCAACTGGTCACCACGTTAAACCAGACTAAAGCCTCGCTGCTTACGCGGTTACGCGGTGACCGCGGTCAGCGCGGCACCCGCAGAACCTTGCACTACTATTTTGTCGCGCAGGATATTCATGAGCGCGCCAGCTCCTCGCATATTCAGTACGCCAGCCTGCGGGAAAAATTTCGCTACAGCGATGTGATGTTTCGCTTTCAGCGGCTGCTCTCGATGCAGGCTCAGGCCTGTCAGCAGCTCTCACACTCAATACTGCTGCGCACCCCCTATCAGCACGATCTTCGTTTCGAACGGGCGTTCAGCCACCTTGATGCCGCCCTCGATCGCGTTCATGCCAGCGGAACCTCTGCCGAACAGATGAAAGCGCTGGGGTATCTGTTAAGCAATCTGCGCGCTATCGATGCCCAGCTCGCCACCATCGAATCAGAGCAGGCGATGGCCATGCCGGGCAACGAGGCTGAAAACCAGCTTGCAGACGACAGCCTGCACGGTTTCAGCGATATGTGGCTGCGCTTAAGCCGCAACTTTACGCCGGAGTCCGCCCTCTTTCGCCATGCGGTACGCATGTCGGTGGTGCTCTGTGTCGGCTATGCCTTTATACAGATAACCGGTCTAAACCATGGCTACTGGATTTTGCTGACCAGCCTGTTCGTTTGTCAGCCCAACTACAATGCCACTCGCCATCGCCTGGCTTTGCGCATTCTCGGTACCCTCGCCGGGGTTGCGCTTGGGCTACCCATCCTCTATTTTGTCCCCGCGCTGGAAGGCCAGCTGATCCTTATTGTTATCACCGGGGTGCTGTTCTTCGCGTTTCGCAACGTACAGTACGCGCACGCCACCATGTTTATTACTCTGCTGGTTTTACTGTGCTTCAACCTGCTCGGCGAAGGTTTCGAAGTCGCGCTGCCGCGCATCATTGATACGCTGATTGGCTGCGCCATCGCATGGGCGGCGGTGAGTTTCATCTGGCCAGACTGGCGTTTTCGTAATCTGCCGCGGGTGCTGGATAATGCGATCAACGCCAACTGTCGCTATCTCGATGCCATTCTGGAGCAGTATCACCAGGGCCGTGATAACCGTCTGGCCTACCGTATTGCCCGCCGTGATGCGCATAATCGCGATGCAGAACTGGCGTCAGTGGTATCGAATATGTCGCGGGAACCCCGCGCGACGGAGCAAACCCGTGAGATTGCCTTCCGCCTGCTGTGTCTGAATCATACTTTTACCAGTTATATCTCGGCGTTGGGTGCGCACCGTGAACAGCTTACCAGTCCGACGATCTTAACCTTGCTGGATGATGCAGTGTGCTACGTTGATGATGCCCTTCACCAGCGGCCCGCAGATGAACCGCGCGTGCAACAGGCTTTAGCTGAACTGGCGCAACGCATTTCACATCTAGAGCCGGAAGCCGAGAACAAAGCCCAGCTGGTTCTACAGCAAATCGGCCTGCTTATTGCGTTGCTGCCAGAGATATGTCGTTTACAACAGCACGTTAATCAACTGCCGGAATGAATGTCGTTGGTGAGAGGTTGAGTTTTGAACCACGTGAGCAGCTCCCGGCGTCTGATCTCCGGGAGCGCCGCTTCATGCAGACCTACGATTGCCCCTTCCAGTGCAAACAGCACCTTATAACTGAGGCGCTTGTTAAGCGCCCTTATTTTTAGCCAGCATTGCTCTGCCCCCAGCGTGCGGAGTGTCTCTTCATCAGTAATGCCGGCGTCATAAAGCAGGATCTCCAGTTGGAAGGTGAGATTGGGTAAATCTTTCAGCCGATGCACCTTGTAACGCTGGCTGCGTTCACGCCGCGCCGCCTCAAGGGCAAAAGAAGAGAGTTGCAGAAACCGCTCCTGATCCTGCCAGAGTCCTTCATCCACACGGAAATAATTTAACAGGACCGGGCGACCCCGTTTGACCAGCGTTAAGAAGGTGGTCGCATTTTTGACACAGTACTGCGCGCTCTCTTCACTGGCTCGCAGGTACAATTCGCCGTCTGACACCATCGCAAAAACCGTGTTATCTACTGCCAGGGTATAGCCACCAAACAATGCGCGATGCTGCACATCGCCGAGCGGTAAAAGGTATTTCGTAGACTGATAAATCCGTTCATAAGAGATCTTTTTCATGATATTTCCTTTTTAAATCATGGAGTAATGTTGTCATCTTTTGTTAACGGATCCGATATCAGGAAAATAGGCAACTTACGATCGAACAGCAAGATGATTTTTCAATGTGCCTGATAATTGAACCAAATTTGCGAGGCGCTTTCCGAAAATGAGGTTGATCTTTGGCCGCACAGGGGTTACTGTATATCCATACAGTAACTACAGGGCTGGGTCGATTATGTTCTCTTCAGGCTACGCAAATCGTTCTACATCTTTCGCTTCTTCCGCAGGCAATAGCACGCACAATTCTACTGCGCGTGTTTCCACCGGGCTGATCAGTGAAGTGCTATACCGTGAAGACCAGCCCATGATGACGCAGCTGTTATTGCTGCCTCTGTTGCAGCAACTCGGCCAGCAGTCTCGCTGGCAGCTGTGGCTTACGCCACAGCAGAAACTCAGCCGCCAATGGGTGCAGTCCGCGGGCCTGCCGCTGACAAAAGTGATGCAGATAAGCCAGATGGCGCCATGCCATACTGTGAACTCGATGGTTAGAGCCTTACGTACCGGGAATTACAGCGTTGTGATCGGCTGGTGTACTGAAGAATTAACCGAGGCGGAACAACATTGCCTGGCCGAGGCAGCAGAAGAAGGGAATGCGCTGGGGTTCATTATGCGTCCCGTTAGGGTGGATACGCAGGGTTACGGACACCTGTCTGGGCTAAAAATTCACTCTAATTTGTATCATTGAGTAAAAATAGGAGTTTTCCTGGAATTTATTTTGCAAGGGTTGTACACCTTTGGTTCCATGCGTAAAAGTATCGACAAGGCTTGTCTGGTGCGGCTTCTTTCAGTTTAGCATGCGCGAATCGACACGATAAATGTTAAATATTGTGTATATAAAACTTTTTTTTTCATATGCCTGACGGAGTTCACACTTGTAAGTTTTCAGGTACGTTGTAGACTTTACATCGCCAGGGGTGCTCGGCCTAAGCCGAAGATATCGGTAGGTTTACTCTTTGTCCCCGCCCCCCGGTGAAGGATTTAACCGTGACTCTCATTGAGATTCTCATGGCGATTTTTGGATGATAACGAGGCGCAAAAATGAAAAAGACAGCTATCGCGATTGCAGTGGCACTGGCAGGTTTCGCTACCGTAGCGCAGGCCGCTCCGAAAGATAACACCTGGTATACTGGTGCTAAACTGGGCTGGTCTCAGTTCCACGATACTGGTTTTATCAACAATAACGGTCCAACCCACGAAAATCAGCTTGGTGCTGGTGCGTTTGGTGGCTACCAGGTTAACCCGTACGTTGGCTTCGAAATGGGCTACGACTGGTTAGGCCGTATGCCGTACAAAGGCGACAACATCAATGGCGCATTCAAAGCTCAGGGCGTTCAGCTGACCGCTAAACTGGGTTACCCAATCAATGACCAACTGGACATCTACACTCGTCTGGGTGGTATGGTTTGGCGTGCTGATGCTAAAGCTAACACTCCTGGCGGCGCATCCTTCAAAGATCACGACACCGGCGTATCCCCAGTATTTGCTGGCGGCTTAGAATATGCGGTAACTCGTGACATCGCTACCCGTCTGGAATACCAGTGGACCAGCAACATCGGTGATGCAAACACCGTGGGTACCCGTCCAGACAACGGTCTGCTGAGCGTGGGTGTTTCCTACCGTTTCGGCCAGCAGGAAGATGTAGCACCAGTTGTTGCTCCAGCTCCGGCTCCAGCTCCAGAAGTACAGACCAAGCACTTCACTCTGAAGTCTGACGTTCTGTTCAACTTCAACAAAGCGACTCTGAAACCAGAAGGTCAGCAGGCACTGGATCAGATGTACTCTCAGCTGAGCAACCTGGATCCGAAAGACGGTTCTGTTGTGGTTCTGGGCTTCACCGACCGTATCGGTTCTGACGCTTACAACCAGGGTCTGTCCGAGAAACGTGCACAGTCTGTTGTTGATTACCTGATCTCTAAAGGTATCCCAAGCAACAAGATCTCCGCACGTGGTATGGGCGAATCTAACCCAGTTACTGGCAACACCTGTGACAACGTGAAGGCGCGTCCAGCGCTGATCGAATGCCTGGGCCCAGATCGTCGCGTAGAGATCGAAGTTAAAGGCATCAAAGACGTTGTAACTCAGCCAGCGGCATAAGTTATCGTCTTAAAAAAAACCCCGCCTGTGCGGGGTTTTTTATTGCCTGTAAGAAAGAGATAACGTTACTTTTTGCCCAGCATGGCCTCAAGATCGGTTTTCAGCGACGACATCTGACTGGCGTACTTCTCTTTATGCTCTGCATCTTCTATAAGTTGCACTATCGTTTCTGATAACGTTTTCCCACGCCGTTGGGCCAGCCCTGCCAGCCGTTGCCAGACCATATATTCCAGGTCGATCGACTTTTTGCGGGTATGCTGATGCTCAGCATTAAAATGCCGTTTTCGCCTCGCGCGAATAGTCTGCTTCATGCGGTTCAGCAGCGCTGGATTAATGTGTTTTTCTATCCAGCTGTTGACCTGAACCGGATCATTTTCGAGGGTTAGCAATAAATCTACAGCATTATTTGCTGCACTGGCTTCGAGGTAGCACGTGATCAATTCCCCTTCACGGTGTTTCTTGACCAGATACTTCCATTTCCAGCCGCTTTCGAGGTTTTCCAGTTGTTGGTATTTCATTGCGATCCCAATGTGACCGTGTAACTGTGTTCAGAATATCAGTTTTTTGGCAATCTGCTGAAAAGAAATCATATCCTGTGACCGCCAGTGACGCATTCGTCACGGTAATCTCCGATTACCTCATGGGCAGAGCCTGCGCCTTACGGTATACTCCATCGTTTTACATCTGACTAAAAAACATCAACTTTGACCATTACGAAACTTGCATGGCGTGACCTGGTTCCGGATACAGATAGCTATCAGGAACTGTTTGCACAGCCAGATCTCGCGAAAGAATCCGAATACTTACTCAGCGATACACAGCCGCGTTTGCATTACGCGATGGAGCAGGTATTAAGTCCATGGGCAACTTCACCTTTTATGTTGCTGAAAGCGCCAGACGAAGCGGAGTATCTGAGTCTTCTGGCAGATGCCATTCGGCAGTTGCAGCCAGACGCTCAGGCAGTCTTTGGTGGTGAATATGCGATCAACGGACGCACTGTCACCTTTGAACCCGCCACGCTTGCCGACGGACGTTTTGCGGTAACCGGTAGCGTCGTCTCGGCTGGTTGGGCAGAAGCCGAACAGCTGTTCGGGTGCCTGCGCCAGTTTAACGGTGAGTTAACCCTGGATCCTGGCCTTATCCATCAGGCGAACGGCGGTGTGTTGATCGTGTCTCTGCGCACCCTGCTTGCTCAACCTTTGTTGTGGATGCGTCTGAAGAATTGCGTAAACCAGCAGCGCTTTGACTGGGTCGCGTTTGACGAGTCGCGTCCGCTCCCGGTCGCGGTGCCGTCTATGCCGCTGTCACTGAAAGTGGTGCTGATCGGCGATCGTGAAGCGCTGGCTGATTTCCAGGAGATGGAGCCAGAGCTATCCGCTCAGGTGGTTTACAGCGAATTTGAAGACAGCGTACAGATTGCCGATGCCGACGATATGCTGCAGTGGATGCAGTGGGTCAACGCCGTCAGCGAACGTGCTGAGCTCCCCTCGCCTGCTGTCGATGCCTGGCCTGCTCTGATCCGTGAAGCGGTTCGCTACACCGGCGACCAGGAAACCTTGCCGCTGTGTCCGCTCTGGCTCGGCAAACAGCTGCGAGAAGTCGCCGCGCTGACCGAAGACAACATCTTTAGCGGCGAGCAGCTGGCACAGATGCTGATTCAGCGTGAATGGCGTGAAGGTTACCTTGCCGACCGTATGCAGGACGAAATCCTGCTGGAGCAAATTCTGGTTGAAACCGAAGGCGAACGCGTCGGCCAGATTAACGCCCTGTCAGTGATTGAGTTTCCGGGTCATCCGCGCGCCTTTGGCGAGCCATCGCGAATCAGCTGCGTGGTGCATATCGGTGACGGCGAATTTATTGATGTCGAGCGTAAAGCAGAGCTCGGCGGGAACATTCATGCCAAAGGCATGATGATCATGCAGGCTTACCTGATGGCGGAACTGCAGCTTGAGCAGCAGATCCCCTTCACTGCTTCGCTGACCTTTGAGCAGTCCTATAGCGAAGTCGATGGCGACAGTGCCTCAATGGCGGAGCTGTGTGCCGTGATCAGTGCGCTGGCTGACGTCCCCATCAACCAGAGTATTGCCATTACCGGTTCTGTCGATCAGTTTGGTCGTGCTCAGCCGGTAGGCGGTCTGAATGAAAAGATCGAAGGCTTTTTTAACGTTTGCCAGCAGCGTGGTCTGAACGGCAAACAGGGCGTGATTATTCCTGTCGCCAACGTGCGTCATCTCAGCCTTAGCCAGGCACTGCTGACCGCCGTCGAAGAGGAACAATTCAGCCTGTGGGCCATCGAAGAAATTGCAGACGCGCTACCCTTACTGACAAACCTGGAGTGGGATGTCGAAGGGCAGACAACGTTGATGCACACGATTCAGGAACGCATTGCTCAGGCAACGCAGCAGGATGCACGCCACCGTTATCCCTGGCCGTTACGCTGGTTGAACTGGTTCAGTCCTAACTGATCGGACTTGTTCAGCGTACACGTGTTAGCTATCCTGCGTCCTTCACTAAAATAAGGCTTACTGAGAACATGGTAGATAAACGCGAATCCTATACTAAAGAAGATCTTCTTGCCTCTGGTCGCGGTGAACTGTTTGGCGCTAAAGGCCCACAGTTACCGGCCCCGAACATGCTGATGATGGACCGTGTCGTTAAGATGACGGAAACCGGCGGCAACTTCGATAAGGGTTACGTAGAAGCAGAACTCGATATCAACCCGGACCAGTGGTTCTTTGGTTGCCATTTCATTGGCGATCCGGTGATGCCAGGCTGCCTGGGTCTGGACGCAATGTGGCAACTGGTTGGTTTCTACCTCGGCTGGCTGGGCGGTGAAGGTAAAGGCCGTGCACTGGGCGTGGGTGAAGTGAAATTCACCGGTCAGGTTCTGCCAACCGCTAAAAAAGTTACCTACCGTATTCACTTCAAACGTATTGTTAACCGTCGCTTGATCATGGGTCTGGCGGATGGCGAAGTGCTGGTCGACGGGCGTCTGATCTACTCCGCAACCGACCTGAAAGTCGGTCTGTTCCAGGATACGTCTGCATTCTAATGTTTGCTTTTACACAAGCATAAAACAGCGAAACCTCCGCACTGCGGAGGTTTCTTTTTTTAAAGAGACGCTATCAAGCAATTACTGCCCTGTCTCCGATGGCTTCTCGCCAGCCCCCTAACCAGTATGACCTTTGATTCAAGGTCTGATAGGGACACATTTCTTTAGAACGTCCGGCGATGCCAGCTTGATAACCACGTTGATGAGCCCTTTCCAGGCGATCTCGTTTCTGTCTCTTCATGCCTCGTTTCCCTCATTCTTTGATCTGGTGGAAAAGAAAACAATGATTACAAAACATGCAATCACAGATAACGAATACCCTGAATTCCGCTTATCGTCAATGTAGAAAATTCATACCAGCGTCATATTTGTGAGCTACGCAGAAGTTCATTTGTACAAAAATTGTGACGCGGCACAAGTAACGACCTGACCACAAACCAAAAAAAGCCGCAATTAGCATGACGCAAATTGCGGCCTGACAAGATGAATTTTACTTATGGCAGTCGGGAAATCTCTCTGGCAATGCTGGTGGACTCCTGAGCCCACCCCTGCGCCAGCACCTTCACCATTTCATCATAGCCATCGTTTTTCTGCTTCATCTCCAGATGGAAAGGCCGTTTCATCAGTTGGCCCTGATGGTTCAGCAGCCACTCGCCGCTGACCACCACGCTGCCATCATAGCGTCCATGGAAGCCGGTCACATTGACGCTCAGGGTATCCTGGTCGCTGCCCAGCGGCTGCGACGCGACCACCCATCCCGGAAGCTGGCTGCTGAGATTAGCCACCAGCGTGTTGCGCAGCTGCTGATCCAGCGGGCTGGCCCACAGGTTGTTACTGGCGATGACATACTGCACATCGCTGGTTTGATACACCACTCCATTGCCCGCCAGATAATCAGGCACTGCCACCTGTTCAACCCACAGCAGACGGCTCCCCTGGCTGGCCGTACTTTTACCGCCCGCCTGCGTTGCCACCGGCAGCTGATAATAGCTTTTGTTATCTGCGCCAGAGCTACAGGCGGTCAGAACCACTGCGGCAGCGATCGTTAACCATTTTTTCATTATTTAGCCCCCTTCGGCTCAGGGTCCTTTTTGTCTTTCGCTTCGAATACCAGCGCATTGCTCTTGGTGTTCAGAGTTTTCAGCACCGGCTGCAGTTCACGCAGAACCTGATCCAGACGCTGCATATCCGCCACCATCTTGTTGTACGCGGCAGAGCCTGGCTGGAAGCCCTGCATACTACGATTCAGCTCACGCAGCGTTTTCTGCATGTCCTCTGGCAGCTTCTGCATCGACTGGTTGGCGGTGATCTTGTTCAGGTTATCCAGTGTCGTCTGCAGACGGCGCATCGTCGCCTGGCTTTCGTTGAGCGTATGGGTCGCCTGTTCAATCATCGGGTTCAGCGGCAGGCCGTTGATCTTATCCAGGGTTTCCATCAGCCGCTGTTGGATTTGCGCCAGACCGCTGCTCACCGTTGGGATGATTTTATAGCCACCAAATTCGCGCAGCTGTTTCACCGGCGGTTCTTTCGGGAAGAAGTCCATATCCACATACAGCGCCCCGGTCACCAGGTTACCGGTTTTGAGCGATCCGCGCAGGCCGCGCTTCATCAGTCCGTCGAGATGCTGGGCAATGTCCGGCGTATCGCCAACCTGATTTATCAGACGCTCAGGTTCGATACGGATAAGCACCGGGATACGGTAATCGTCATCCAGCACCTGACGCATGCCCGGCGCGAAGAACGGTACTTTGCCAACGGTCCCAAGGCGAATGCCGCGGAATTCCACCGGCGCCCCCGGCTGTAGGCCGCGGACAGAATCTTTAAAGAACATCAGGTAGTCGATATGGTCGGTGTAGAGCGAATCCTGGATACTCTTCTGGTCGTCATACAGGCGGAACGCAGTCTTCTGCGCCACAGGCTGCCCCAGATCCATCCCTTCCGGAACGTCGAAGCTGACACCCCCGCCGAACAGCGTGGAAAGTGACCCCATCTCAACGCGCATCCCCGCAGAGGTTAAGTCAACGGCGATGCCGCTGTCTTTCCAGAAGCGAACGTTGCCAGTCACCAGGCGATCGTTAGGCGCGTTGATAAACAGCTGGTAGCTGATGGCGCGTTTTTGCGTATCGAAGGTGCTGGTTTCCACTGAGCCGACGCGATAGCCACGGAACAGTACCGGGTCACCCGGGCTTAACTGACCGGCTTTTTTACTGTCGAGGATCACGCGGATCCCCTTTGCATCCGGCGGTGCCAGCGGCGGTGAGTCCAGCAGCTGATATTGCCCCGGCTGACTGCCTTTTGCCCCCGGCTGCAGCTCGATGTAGGCCCCGGAAAGCAGCGTCCCCAGTCCGCTTATCCCTTCACGCCCCACCTGCGGTTTGACCACCCAGAAGACGGAATCGCCGTGCAGGAGTTTTTCCATCCCGGCGTTCAGACGGGCTTTGATTTCTACATGTGTCAGATCGTCGGTCAGGGTCGCACTCTCTACCACACCCACATCCACACTGCGGCTCTTGATGGTCGTTTTGCCCCCTTCAATCCCCTCGGCGTTGGTGGTGATCAGCGTCACTTCCGGCCCCTGATGGCTGTAGTGATAAAACAGGATCCATGCGCCGATCAGCGCGGTCACGATGGGGAAGATCCACACCGGCGACCAGTTTTTGACCTTCTGCACTTTCGCCTCTCCACTCTTATTTTCCATGCTTATACTCTTCCTCATGGCTCGACTCGGGCTCACGATCCCACGATAAACGTGGATCAAAGGTCATGGCCGCAAACATTGTCATAACAACGACCAACGCAAACATCACCGCTCCGATGGCGGGATAAATACTCATTAAGCCGCCCATGCGCACCAGCGCAGAGAGGACCGCAATCACAAACACGTCAATCATTGACCAGCGTCCGACAAACTCAACCACTTCATAAATCAGATGCATACGCTCGCTGTCGCGCTTGCCGTGCCCTTTGGCATCCCAGCACAGCCAGGCAATAGCGATCATTTTGAGCGTGGGTACCATGATACTGGCGATAAAAATCACCAGCGCCACCGGATAAGATCCTTCTCCCCAGAGCAGGACGACCCCAGCCATGATCGTCGACGGCATTTTGTCGCCCAGCAAGTCAGTGATCATGATCGGCAGGATATTGGCGGGAAGGTAGAGAATGATGGAGGTAATCAGCAGCGCCATGGTCCACTGCACGCTGTTTTTGCGCCGCACGTGCCCTTTGGTCTCGCAGCGCGGGCAAACCTCCTGGTCGGCCGGAAGAATGGCGGTACAGCAGGAGCACAGTCGCAGATTCTGGTTTATCCCCGGCACGCCCGCCTTAAGGGGCTGCGCCAGCGCAGGCGCGGGAGCGATATCGTCCCATGCCCAGCGGCGATCCACACACTGAAACGCGCGTAATTGCAGGACGCAGTATAGACACCAGGGGATAAAGCTGCTGCCTACACCGACATCGCCGTAGGCCATCAGCTTCACAAAGCTCACCAGAATCCCGGCCAGAAAGATCTCCGCCATTCCCCAGCTTTTCAGCTGGAACAGGATCCGCGCCAGTCTGATTTTCATCGCCACGGGCATTTGCACGCGGTTCACCAGCAGCAAAATCACCAGCAGGCAGAACGCCGGGACAATCTGGACAAAAAGCAGGAAGAAAGTGCCGAGGCTGGCGTAATCTTCCGAGAACATCACGCCGGGTATCTCCAGCAAATTCACTTCGCTGGTGATACCGCCTACCTTCATATAGATAAAGGGAAAAAGATTGGAGAGCAGAAGCATGAACAGCGCGGCAATAGCATAAGCAGTAGGACGCTGCCGCGGCGCATCCCACTCAGTTGTCAGCGTTGCCCCGCATCGCGGGCATGCCGCTTTGTGTCCATGCTCGAGCGCGGGTAGCGCCACGAGCATGTCGCACTGTGAGCATAAAATATGCCTGTCGGCATGGTGATGTTCACACATACTGGCTCCATGTTTCACTTATGCGCCGTTTTTCAGAGCCTCAAGATACTCCCAGCGTTCAAATGCTTCTTCCAACGCCTTTTCAGCCTGCGCCATATCCGCCAGGACTTTTTGAGTATAGTCATGCGACTGGGTAAAGAATGATGCGTCGGCAACTTGAGCCTGCAAACTTTCGAGGTTAGCTTCGAGCTCTTCGAGACGCTGCGGCAGACTTTCCAGTTCGCGCTGTAGGTTATAGCTTAGTTTGCTACTGATACGTTTGACAGTTTCTGCTTTCGTAACAGCCACTTCTGCTTCTGCTCTGGCTTTTGACTGTTTTGTAGCCAGATACTGAGCCTGCTGTCCACGCGCATCGTGATAGCCGCCAACGTACTGACTAATGCGACCCTCCCCTTCGAAGATCCAGCATTCGGTCACGGTATTGTCGACAAACTGACGGTCGTGGCTCACCAGCATCACGGTTCCCTGATAACTATCAATCAGTTCCTCAAGAAGTTCCAGCGTTTCAACATCAAGATCGTTTGTCGGTTCATCAAGAATCAACAGGTTGCTCGGTTTCAGGAACAAACGCGCCAGCAACAGACGGTTACGTTCCCCACCGGAGAGGGCACGAACCGGGGTCATCGCGCGTTTTGGATGGAACAGGAAGTCCTGCAGATAGCCCAGTACATGGCGCGGCTTACCGTTCACCAGCACTTCCTGTTTACCTTCGGCAAGGTTATCCATCACCGTTCTGTCCGGATCGAGCTCGGCGCGGTGCTGGTCGAAGTAGGCCACTTCGAGTTTGGTACCACAATGGACGCGGCCGCTGTCGGCCTGCAGCTGGCTCAGCATCAGCTTCAGCAGCGTGGTTTTGCCACAGCCGTTCGGGCCGATGAGCGCAATTTTGTCGCCGCGCTGAACCTGAGCAGAAAAATCTTTCACCAGTACTTTGCCATCAACCTGGTAATCAACGTTCTCCATCTCGAAGACAATCTTGCCGGAGCGAGAGGCTTCTTCCACCTGCATTTTCGCGGTGCCCATCACTTCACGACGCTCGCTGCGCTCATTACGCATTGCTTTCAACGCACGCACGCGGCCTTCGTTACGGGTACGGCGCGCTTTGATGCCCTGACGGATCCACACTTCTTCCTGCGCCAGCTTGCGGTCAAACTCGGCATTTTGCAGCTCTTCCACGCGCAGATTTTCTTCTTTCTCAAGCAGATAAGTGTCGTAATCGCCCGGATAGGTCACCAGCTTGCCGCGGTCGAGATCGACGATACGGGTTGCCATATTGCGAATGAATGAACGGTCATGCGAAATAAATATCAGCGTGCCGTTAAAGGTTTTCAGGAACCCTTCCAGCCAGTCGATCGCTTCAATGTCCAGGTGGTTAGTCGGTTCGTCAAGAAGCAGTACTTTTGGACCACTGACCAGCGCACGCCCCAGCGCAGCTTTACGCAGCCAGCCGCCAGAGAGTGATGCCAGTTCGGTGTCCGCTTCCAGACCTAACTGCTCCAGAACTTCCGTGATGCGACTTTCAAGCTGCCAGAGACCATGATGATCGAGCAGGTCCTGAAGACGCGCCATTTCATTGAGGTTTTTTTCGCTCGGGTCGGTCATCACCAGATGGGAAATCTCGTGATAGCCCTTCAGGTATTCGGCCTGCTCAGAGATCCCTTCGGCAACAAAATCATACACGCTGCCCGCGACGTTACGCGGCGGATCCTGCTGCAGACGAGAAACGATCAGGTCTTGCTCGTAAACAATACGTCCGTCATCCAGACCCTGTTCGCGATTAAGGATCTTCATCAGCGTGGATTTGCCCGCGCCGTTACGACCCACCAGACAAACACGTTCGTTATCTTCGATGTGGAGTTCAGTATTATCGAGCAGCGGGGCGTCACTGAACGACAACCACGCACCATGCATACTAATTAATGACATTTACTTTTCCTTTCAGGCGGCGGTGATGAGCCAGCAGTTGTGGATCTGACGGTTACGGGCAAAGTCCTGGGATAACGTTTTTTGACTGATTTCTTGTGCTTTCAGCCCCAGTTCTGCCAGTCCCTCATGATCCATGCGGAAGCCGCGCTTGTTGTTCGAGAACATGATCGTGCCGCCTTTACGCAGCATACGTTTAAGATCTTTCATCAGCGCCAGGTGGTCACGCTGGACGTCAAATGACTCTTCCATGCGCTTAGAGTTGGAGAAGGTCGGCGGATCGATAAAGATCAGGTCGAACTGCTCGTCAGACTCACGCAACCAGCCCAGCACGTCTGCCTGCAGCAGGCGATGCGCCTTCCCGGTCAGCCCGTTAAGGCGCAGGTTACGCTCTGCCCACTCCAGATAGGTACGGGACATATCCACGGTAGTGGTGGTACGTGCCCCGCCCAGACCCGCGTGAACGCTGGCGCTGCCGGTATAAGCAAAGAGGTTGAGGAAGTCTTTGCCTTTGCTCATCTGCCCCAGCATGCGGCGGGCGATGCGGTGATCAAGGAACAGGCCGGTGTCGAGATAGTCCGTCAGGTTAACCCACAGGCGTGCGTTGTATTCGCCCACTTCGATAAACTCGCCCTTGCTGTTCATTTTCTCGTACTGATTTTTGCCCTTCTGACGCTCACGGGTTTTCAGGATCAGCTTGTTCGGGGCAATATTCAGCACGCCAATGGTGGCAGCGATGATGTCGAGCATACGCTGACGCGCTTTTTGCGGATCGACGGTTTTTGGCGGGGCATATTCCTGCACCACCACCCACTCGCCGTAGCGGTCGACCGCCACGTTGTACTCCGGCAGGTCGGCGTCATAGATGCGATAGCATTCAAGCTTCTCCTGCTTCGCCCACTTTTCGTATTTCTTCAGATTTTTGCGCAGACGGTTGGCATAGTCTTCCGCCACGCTGGAAGGCTTGCTGTCGGCCTCTTTCTCGGTCAGATGGTAGTTCTTCTGCACGCAGTCCAGTGGGCCGTTCTTGGCTTTGAACTGGCGTTCGGCGCGCAGCTGCAGGCAGCTCAGCAGCTCAGGCGAGCCGCTGAATAGTGACAGGTTCCAGCCGCCAAAGTAATCTTTCATGGTGCGACCCAGCAGGCTGTGCAGGGCAATCAGCGCTGGTTCACTGTCCAGACGTTCGCCGTAAGGCGGGTTGCTGATCACCGTGCCATACGGGCCTTTTGGCAGCGGATTGGTGAGCTGTGCCACGTCTTTCACGTCGAAGGTCACCAAATCGCCAATGCCGGCGCGACGGGCGTTGCTGCGCGCGCGTTCAATCACGCGGGCATCGCTATCGGAGCCGTAGAAGTGGGCTTCATAGGCTGCCAGCCCCTGACGCGCACGCGTCTGTGCTTCTGCCTTTACGTCCTGCCAGACAGCTTCGTCGTGCAGTGCCCAGCCCTTAAAGCCCCACTGGCCACGATGCAGGCCCGGGGCGCGGTCGGTCGCTAACATCGCCGCTTCGATCAGCAGCGTACCGGAACCGCACATCGGATCCAGCAACGGCGTACCCGGCTGCCAGCCGGAGCGCATTACAATGGCGGCGGCCAGGTTCTCTTTGATTGGCGCGATACCCGCGCGATCGCGGTAACCACGCTGGTGCAAGCCTTCGCCGCACAGATCCAACGCAATGCTGGCCGTCTCTTTGTTCAGACGCACGTTGATACGCAGATCCGGGTTTTCACGATCGACGTTCGGGCGTTCCAGGTTCTTACGGGTAAAGCTGTCGACGATGGCGTCTTTCACCTTCAGCGCGCCGTACTGGCTGTTGCGGATCTCATCGTTCAGGCCACTGAAGTGCACCGCAAAGGTGGCACCTGGCGCAAAAATCTCTGTCCAGTTGATTGTCTGCACGCCCAGGTAAAGATCGAGATCGCTATATACCTTGCACTCTCTCATCGGCAACATGATGCGTGAGGCCAGGCGACTCCACATCAGGCTCTGGTAAATAAGCCGTGTGTCGCCCTGAAAATGGACCCCACCCTGAACCACCTGGCACTCTTGCGCGCCCAGGTTTTCCAGTTCAGTTTTTAACAGCTCTTCCAGCCCACGGGCCGTACTGGCAAACAGAGAATTCATATCGTCACTTATTACTCTAAGAAAATTGCTGCGCATTATAGCCAATCTGGGCTCTATGTCATAAAGTTGAAGGCTTATTTTCATTCGAGGGACTGTGCCGTGGCGACGTTATCCAGGCTTTTCATTCATCCGGTCAAATCAATGCGTGGAATTGGGCTTTCGCATGCCCTTGCTGACGCCAGCGGTTTTGCCTTTGATCGCATTTTTATGGTGACGGAACCTGACGGTACATTCATCACCGCACGCCAGTTTCCTCAGATGGTGCGTTTTATCCCGGTACCGGTTCACGATGGACTGCATCTCACGGCGCCGGACGGTTCCAGTATTATCGTCCGCTTCAGCGATTTTGCGCCAGCAGATGCGCCCACCGAAGTGTGGGGGAATCATTTCACCGCCCGCATTGCGCCCGATGAGATCAACCGCTGGCTCAGCGAATTTTTCTCGCGCCCGGTACAGTTACGCTGGGTCGGGCCTGAACTGACGCGCCGCGTAGAAAAATTTGCCGCAGTGCCGCTGTCGTTTGCCGACGGTTTCCCGTTCCTGCTCACCAGCGAAGCCTCGCTGCGCGATCTACAAAACCGCTGCACGGCCAGCGTGCAAATGGAGCAGTTCCGGCCGAATCTGGTGGTCGCAGGCAGTGCGGCCTGGGAAGAGGACACCTGGAAGGTAATCCGTATCGGCAGTGTGATCTTTGACGTGGTAAAGCCCTGCAGCCGCTGCATCTTTACCACCGTCAGCCCGGAGAAAGGTCAGAAACACCCTTCAGGGGAGCCGCTGAAAACCCTGCAGTCGTTCCGTACCGCGCAGGATAACGGCGATGTCGATTTCGGCCAGAACCTGATCCCCCGCTCCAGCGGTGTGATCCGCGTTGGCGACGAGGTAGAGATTCTCGCGACTGCACCGGGTCGACTCTACGGCGCCGGTGCCGAAGAAGAAGCAACAGAGGTGGAAGCGCAGCCAGAAACGGCGGTGACTCTCCAGTGGCAGGGGCAAACGCTTCGCGGGAACAATCAACAGGTGTTACTGGAACAGCTAGAACAGGCAGGCATTCGCATCCCCTACTCGTGTCGGGCAGGCATTTGCGGATGTTGTCGCATTACGCTGGTCGAAGGGGAAGTTACGGCATTGAAGAAATCGGCAATTGGCGGCGACGGCACCATTCTGTGCTGCAGCTGCATCCCGAAAACCTCGTTACAACTGGAAGCCTAAACTGCCTGCTCAAGGCTGAAACTGCTGCTTAATAGCTGGGGTTTCAGTCTGTCATTCATCACTTTAATCGGGTCACCCAGCTGCATTGTACGCCCGGCGATGGTCACGCCCGGCTGTGCCAACAAGCAGAGCGCGGCGTTATCACCCGGCTCCACTACCAGCAAATTCACCTGCTCGGCGTTCTCGCTCAGACTGACGCAAGCCGCATCGCCGGTAACCGGTGACCAGCTCATACCGTGGGCAAGAAAGTGCCAGCTTTTTGGCATTTGGGGCTTGAGGAAGCGGATCGCCACCAGCGCATTGAGCACCAGCTCGGCACGCTGCTCTTTCGACAACTCAAGATCGCGGCACTTCTCTTCAAAGGAGAAATAAAGGGCTGCATCGTCAACACAAAAACCGGTATTGGTAAAGGCATCCGGAGTGAGCATCCGACGCGCAAAACGAGAACGAAATAACATGCCATTGGCTAAATCGAGCATCATACGATCGTGCTCGTCACAGAAATACCAGCGCCAGTTATCGTCAGGTTTAATTCGCATCTGCCTCTCCCATCCTCGCAACATCCTGTTGTAAGAAAGTCCTCATTACCGCTTCGCTTATTCGACTTCAATAATAAAAGACTACTATGCCTAAATTAGCAACAGTCCCGGAATATAAAACAACCAGAGCCGGAAATAAAGCCCTGGTTGCTATTAGCGATAAAGATCAGAGATGGTTAACGATTTCTTTGATCAGCGGTGGGCCTTTAAAGATAAAGCCAGAATAGATCTGCACCAACGAGGCACCCGCCGCCATTTTCTCCCGTGCGGCGATAACCGAGTCAATGCCACCTACGCCAATAATCGGTAGGTGACCATTTAATTCAGCCGACAGACGACGAATAATTTCGGTACTTTTTAATTGTACTGGTCGACCGCTCAAGCCCCCCATTTCGTCACAATGTTTCATCCCCTGAACCAGAGAACGATCGAGAGTGGTATTGGTCGCAATAACCCCATCAATATTATGACGCACTAAACTGTCGGCCACCTGGGCCAACTCTTCTTCAGTGAGATCGGGAGCAATTTTAACGGCCACCGGCACATATTTATGGTGCTTCGCCTGGAGTTCATTTTGCTTATTTTTGATGGCGACTAATAAATCGTCGAGCGCTTCACCGTATTGCAGCGAGCGTAAACCCGGAGTATTTGGCGATGAAATATTAACTGCGATGTACCCGGCATAAGCATAGACTTTTTCCATACAAATCAGATAGTCATCTTTGCCCTGCTCGACTGGGGTGTCTTTGTTTTTGCCGATATTAATACCCAAAATGCCATCGAAATGCGCTTTCTTCACATTCTCGACCAGATGATCGACGCCGAGGTTATTAAAGCCCATGCGGTTGATCAGCCCTTCGGCCTCTACCAGTCGGAACAGGCGCGGCTTGTCGTTACCCGACTGTGGACGCGGTGTCACGGTGCCGATTTCGATGGAGCCAAAGCCCATCGCGCCAAGCGCATCAATGCACTCGCCGTTTTTATCCAGACCGGCTGCCAGACCCAGTGGGTTTTTAAAGGTTAATCCCATGCAGGTTACCGGTTTGTCCATCACCTTCTGGCGCACCAGCGCTTCGAGTGGGGTTCCCGTAATACGGCGTAATTGCTGGAATGTAAATTCATGAGCGCGCTCAGGATCGAGCTGGAAAAGGGCTTTACGAACGAAGGGGTAGTACATGAACTCTCCTGGATTCCCGGTGTGCAAACCGGGGGCGAATTATCAGCGATCGCAGCCGGAAAGGGAATTGACCTGAGGCAAAAAAAACGTCTCTCAACGCAATCGTTTCCTTTTTTCCCCCGCGTTATTCGTTTTTTAGCATTTGTCTTGCAGATAAATCATTTAGCGGAATAAGCCGCCAGTGACACACTGCCTGTAAATGTTATCAATGTTAGATAAAAGCAAACAATTCGTTATAAGGAGCAGCTATGCGCATCATCACTCTGGCCGGAAGTCCGCGATTTCCCTCACGCTCCAGCGCCTTGCTGGAATATGCCCGTGAACAACTCACGTCGCTGGATGTGGAGGTGTGCCACTGGAATCTGCACAACTTTGAGCCGGAAGATTTACTCTACGCCCGCTTCGAGAGCCCGGCGCTTAAAGCGCTTAATGAGCAACTTAAAGACGCTGACGGGCTGATTGTGGCGACCCCGGTCTATAAAGCTTCGTTTTCCGGCGCGCTGAAAACCCTGCTCGACCTGCTGCCGGAGCGCGCGCTGGAGGGCAAAGTGGTGCTGCCGCTGGCGACAGGCGGCACCGTGGCCCATTTACTGGCGGTGGATTATGCCCTGAAGCCGGTTCTGAGCGCACTCAAAGCGCAGGAGATCCTGCACGGCGTGTTTGCCGATGACTCACAGGTGCTCGACTATCAGCACAAGCCACACTTTACCCCTAACCTGCAAACCCGTCTCGACAGCGCGCTGGAGACCTTCTGGCAGGCGCTGCACCGCCGCGACGTGCAGGTTCCCGCCTTTGGTCATCTGAAAGGAGTCGCCCATGTTTAAATCCCTTGCCCGTTTGAGCCTGGCGGGCCTGGTGGCCCTCTCTGGCCTGGCGCACGCCGCAGAGCCCACGCCCGAGAGTCTGCGCATTGGCTATCAGAAAGGCAGCGTCAGCATGGTGCTGGCCAAAAGCCATCAGCTGCTGGAAAAACGCTACCCGGACACCAAATTCTCTTGGATTGAGTTTCCGGCAGGCCCGCAGATGCTGGAGGCACTGAACGTCGGCAGTATTGATCTGGGCAGCACCGGCGATATCCCGCCCATCTTCGCCCAGGCCGCTGGCGCAGATCTGCTGTACGTAGGCGCTGAACCGCCCAAGCCTAAAGCCGAAGTGATTCTGGTGCCCGAAGATAGCCCGATCAAAACCGTAGCCGATCTGAAAGGCCGTAAAATTGCCTTCCAGAAAGGCTCCAGCGCGCACAATCTGATTCTGCGTGCACTCCAGCAGGCGGGCCTGACCTTCAAAGATATTCAACCGGTTTACCTCTCCCCGGCCGATGCCCGCGCGGCCTTCCAGCAACATAACGTGGACGCCTGGGCCATCTGGGACCCCTACTACTCCGCGGCCCTGCTGCAGGGCGGCGTAAAAGTACTAAAAGACGGTGAAGATCTGAAAAAGACCGGTTCCTTCTATCTGGCTGCACGTCCTTACGCAGAAAAGAACGGTGAATTTGTGCAGGGGGTGCTGAACCTCTTTACCGAGGCCGACGCCCTCACCCAGAGCCAGCGTCCGGCCAGTATCACCCTGCTGGCGAAAACCCTCGGTCTGCCGGAGCCGGTCATCGCCAGCTATCTCGACCACCGCCCACCGGGCGTTATTAAACCGGTTGATGCCCATACCGCGGCCCTGCAACAGGAGACCGCTGATCTGTTCTACGCCAATCGCCTGGTGCCGAAAAAAATCGATATCCGCGACCGTATCTGGCACCCCACTGCGCCACAAGGAGATAAGTCATGAGTCTGAATCTGTTCTGGTTTTTACCGACCCACGGTGATGGACATTATCTTGGCACCGAAACGGGTGCCCGCCCGGTCGACCATGCTTATCTGCAGCAGATTGCCCAGGCAGCAGACCGGATTGGCTTTACCGGGGTGCTGATCCCTACCGGCCGCTCCTGCGAAGACGCCTGGCTGGTGGCGGCGTCGTTGATCCCGGTGACCCAGCGTCTGAAGTTCCTGGTAGCCCTGCGCCCGAGCGTCACCTCCCCGACGGTGGCCGCGCGTCAGGCCGCCACCCTCGACCGCCTGTCGAACGGACGCGCCCTGTTTAACCTGGTGACCGGCAGCGATCCCCAGGAGCTGGCAGGTGACGGCGTCTTTTTGGATCACACCGAGCGCTACGAAGCTTCTGCTGAATTTACCCACGTGTGGCGTCGTCTGCTGGAAGGGGAGAACGTCACCTTCGAGGGCAAACATGTTCACGTTCGCGACGCGAAGCTGTTCTTCCCGCCGATCCAGCAGCCGCGTCCCCCGCTCTACTTTGGCGGATCGTCGGATGTTGCGCAGGATCTGGCTGCTGAACAGGTCGATCTGTATCTCACCTGGGGCGAACCGCCTGAGCTTGTGAAAGAGAAAATCGAGCAGGTACGCGCCAAAGCGGCGGCAAATGGTCGTAAAGTCCGATTTGGGATCCGCCTGCACGTGATTGTGCGCGAAACCAACGCAGAGGCGTGGCAGGCCGCTGACCGCCTGATTTCCCATCTGGACGATGCAACCATTGCGAAAGCGCAGGCCGCCTTTGCCAGAACCGATTCCGTCGGCCAGCAGCGGATGGCGTCACTCCATAACGGTAAACGCGAGAACCTGGAGATCAGCCCGAACCTGTGGGCTGGCGTCGGCCTGGTGCGCGGTGGCGCGGGCACCGCCTTAGTGGGTGATGGCCCCACTGTAGCGGCGCGTATTAACGAATATGCAGAGCTCGGGATCGACAGCTTTATTCTTTCCGGTTATCCGCATCTCGAAGAGGCGTACAAGGTCGGCGAACTTCTGTTCCCTCATCTTGACGTGGCGATCCCAGAGATCCCTCAGCCGCAGCCGCTCCAGCTTCAGGGCGAGGCAGTGGCTAACGATTTTATCCCGCGCAAAGTCGCGCAGAGCTAAGGAGGACGCATGGCTAAACCTGCCCAAAAATGGCTACTGCGCATCGCGCCCTGGCTACTCCCTGCGGGTATCGTCGTTATCTGGCAGCTGGCATCGTCGGTGGGTTGGTTATCGAGCCGCATTCTACCTTCCCCGGAAGGCGTAGTGGAGGCATTCTGGACGCTGAGTTCCAGCGGTGAGCTGTGGCAGCATCTGGCGATCAGCTCCTGGCGCGCGGCCATCGGATTCTCTATCGGTGGGTCGATCGGTCTGACGCTGGGGTTAATCAGCGGCCTGTCGCGCTGGGGCGAACGGCTGCTGGATACCTCGATTCAGATGCTGCGTAACGTGCCGCATCTGGCGCTGATCCCGCTGGTGATCCTGTGGTTCGGCATCGATGAAACCGCCAAGATTTTCCTTGTGGTGCTGGGCACGCTGTTCCCGGTCTATATCAACACCTGGCACGGCATCCGTAATATCGACCGTGGGCTGGTGGAGATGGCGCGCAGCTACGGTTTATCCGGTTTCTCGCTGTTCCTGCACGTTATTTTACCCGGTGCCCTGCCCTCGATTATGGTCGGAGTACGGTTCGCCCTCGGGCTGATGTGGCTGACGCTGATCGTGGCAGAAACCATCTCGGCGAACTCCGGTATCGGCTACCTGGCGATGAACGCCCGCGAATTCCTGCAAACGGACGTGGTGGTGGTCGCCATTATTCTTTACGCCCTGCTGGGCAAGCTGGCAGACGTCAGCGCCCAGTGGATCGAACGCAGCTGGCTGCGCTGGAATCCGGCCTACTCGAAGAAGGAGGAACACGCATGAATACTGCCCGCTTAAATCAGGGGACGCCGCTGTTGCTCAATGGCGTCACTAAGCGCTACGGCGACAACACCATTCTTAACGAACTGGAACTGCACATTCCCGCCGGTCAATTCGTGGCGGTGGTGGGCCGCAGCGGCGGTGGTAAAAGCACCCTGCTGCGCCTGCTGGCCGGACTGGAGGCACCAAACGGCGGTGAGCTGCTGGCCGGAAATACCCCGCTGGCGGAGATTCAGGACGATACCCGAATGATGTTCCAGGACGCGCGGCTGCTGCCGTGGAAAACGGTAATTGATAACGTCGGTCTGGGGCTGAAAGGCAACTGGAAAGCTCAGGCGTTACAGGCGCTGGCCGCCGTCGGACTGGACAATCGCGCGGATGAATGGCCTGCCGCCCTCTCCGGCGGGCAAAAACAGCGCGTGGCGCTGGCCAGGGCGCTGATCCATCGTCCGGGGCTGCTGCTGCTGGATGAGCCACTGGGCGCGCTGGATGCGCTGACGCGGATCGAGATGCAGGATCTGATCGTCTCGTTATGGCAGGAGCACGGCTTTACGGTGCTGCTGGTGACTCACGATGTGAGCGAAGCCGTTGCTATGGCGGACCGGGTGCTGCTGATTGAGGAGGGCAAAATTGGGCTGGATCTGACGGTTGACCTTCCACGTCCTCGTCGGGTGGGTTCGGCGCGGCTGGCGGAGATGGAAGCCGAGGTTTTGGATCGGGTGATGAGGCGTGGAGTGACGGAGCGGCATTTAGCGACGGCTAATGCCTGATGCCCTCACCCTCTCCCACAGGGAGAGGGTACAAACGTTAAAAAAGGCAACTTGCGTTGCCTTTTCGGTTTTACCTTGTCACCGGGGCGTTGTTTATCAGGCCAGCGCCTTAGCGATCTTCTCGTACAGATCCCCGGACAGATTATCCAGCCCTTTCAATTGTTCCAGCGCCGCACGCATCTTCGCCTGACGTTTTGCATCATAGCGTTTCAGGCGGATCAGCGGCTCAATCAGACGTGACGCCACCTGCGGGTTACGGCTGTTCAGTTCCGTCAGCATCTCCACCATAAACTGGTAGCCGCTGCCGTCTTCCGCATGGAAGGCAGCCGGGTTGCTGCTGGCAAAGGCACCAATCAGCGAACGCACGCGGTTCGGGTTGCTCAGGGTGAAAGAGCGGTGCTCAAGCAGGCTGCGCACTTTGTTCACCACACCTGCCTCTGGGCTGGTGGACTGCAGAATAAACCACTTGTCCATTACCAGACCGTCCTGATGCCATTTGTCGTCATACGCCTGCATCAGCGCATCGCGGCATGGCAGTTCCGCCGCCACGCTCGCCGCCAGGGCCGCCAATGCATCGGTCATGTTGTCCGCGCTGTGGTACTGCTTGCTCACCAGATCGTTTGCGAGTTCTGTTTCGCCAAACGCCAGATAGCGCAGGCAGGTGTTACGCAGCGCACGCTTACCAATATCAGCATGCTCAACGCGGTACTCATCCAGCTTGTTATGGTGGTAAAGCGCCAGGAACTCATCCGCCAGCTCAGTCGCCAGGGTACGGGTCAGGGCTTCGCGCACCGTGGTAATGGCAATTGGATCGATGATATCGAACAACTCGGCGATTTCAGTCGCCGACGGCAGGGTGAGGATCTCCGCGGCCAGTGCCGGGTCGATCTTCTCGTCCAGCAGAATGGCGCGGAAAGCGTCGGCAACGTGAGCCGGCAGCGACAGCGGCTGGCCCTGCTGGTGACGCGCGACGTTCAGCTTGATGTAGGTCGCCAGCAGGCTCTGGGCGGCATCCCAACGCGAGAAGTCGTTACGCGCGTGACGCATCAGGAAGGTCAGCTGCTGGTCGCTCCACTTGTACTCCAGCTTAACCGGCGCAGAGAATTCGCACAGCAGCGCAGGCACCGGCTGGAAGTAGACGTTATCAAAGACAAAGGTCTGCTCAGACTGGGTCACGTTGAGGACGTTATGCACCGGATGACCGCCTTTTTTCAGCGGGATAACCTGGCCTTCGTTGTCGTACAGTTCAATCGCAAACGGAATGTGCAGCGGGTGCTTCTCTTCCTGCTCGGCAGTCGGCGGCGTCCGCTGGCTAATGGTCAGGGTATACAGTTCGGTTTCCGGGTTGTAGTCATCCTTCACGGTGACAACTGGCGTACCCGCCTGGCTGTACCAGCGGCGGAAGTGCGACAGATCCACATTGGAGGCGTCTTCCATCGCCTGCACAAAGTCATCGCAGGTAGCCGCACTACCGTCATGACGCTCGAAGTAGAGCTGCATCCCTTTCTGGAAGTTCTCTTCACCCAGCAGGGTGTGGATCATACGAATAATTTCGGAACCTTTCTCATACACCGTCAGGGTGTAGAAGTTGTTCATTTCAATAACTTTATCCGGACGGATCGGGTGCGCCATCGGGCTGGCGTCTTCGGCAAACTGTAACCCACGCATGGTGCGCACGTTGCTGATGCGGTTAACCGCACGTGAACCCAGATCGGAGCTGAACTCCTGATCGCGGAACACGGTTAAGCCCTCTTTCAGGCTCAGCTGGAACCAGTCGCGGCAGGTCACGCGGTTGCCGGTCCAGTTGTGGAAATACTCGTGGCCGATCACCCGCTCAATGTCGAGGTAGTCTTTATCGGTGGCGGTGTCGGTACGCGCCAGCACGTATTTGGAGTTAAAGACGTTGAGGCCTTTGTTCTCCATCGCGCCCATATTAAAGAAGTCGACGGCGACGATCATATAGATGTCGAGATCGTATTCGAGGCCGAAGCGCTCTTCGTCCCACTTCATGGAGTTGATAAGCGAGGTCATCGCCCACGGGGCACGATCGAGGTTGCCGCGATCGACAAACAGCTCCAGCGCCACGTCGCGACCGGAACGGGTCGTGAAGGTGTCGCGCAGGACGTCAAAATCACCCGCCACCAGCGCAAACAGGTAGCACGGTTTCGGGAACGGATCCTGCCATTGCACCCAGTGGCGCCCATTCTCCAGCTCGCCCTGCCCGACGCGGTTGCCGTTGGAGAGCAGGAACGGGTATTTGGTTTTATCAGCGATAATTTTGGTGGTAAAGCGCGCAAGAACGTCCGGGCGATCCAGATACCAGGTGATATGGCGGAAGCCTTCAGCTTCGCACTGGGTACACAGCGCCTCACCTGACTGGTACAACCCTTCCAGCGCGGTATTGGCCGCCGGGCTGATTTCGTTAACGATGCGCAATGTGAAGCGCTCTGGCAGGTTATCCAGTACCAGCTGGTTATCTTCTTCTTTATAGTCAGTCCAGGCCTGGTCGTTCACCTGCACTGAAATCAACGTCAGATCTTCGCCATTCAGGCGCAGCGGAACCGCAGTGGCGTTATGGCGCGTCACCTGGCTGACCGCTGTGACAACGGTTTTAGTAGCATCCAGGTCAAAAGTCAGATCGATATCGCTAATCAGGTAATCCGGCGCACGGTAATCGTGGCGGTATTTGGCTTGAGGCTGTTGTGTCATAGAAAACCTTTTGCATCGTTTGTCGAATGTCGAATAGCAAACCAGTCTATTCCTGTTGTGTAGATCGCGCTACGCAGAATGTTCATCTTTTCAGGCACAAACGCCCTATTTGCTACATTTATATAACATGCGGCACAAATTGCCCTCGACCCTCCCCCAGGCTTGTGGTGTGATCGGGGTTCAATAAATCGCTAAACAAGGTATACTCCAGCGGTTTCAATAGTTGTTTATTGTACTAAACGCTTCCGTGAGAGGATGCTACTGCGGCCTTATGACTCAATTCGCTTCTCCTGTTCTGCATACGCTGCTGGATACCGATGCGTATAAACTGCACATGCAGCAAGCCGTTTTTCACCAATACGACGACGTACAGGTCGCGGCTGAGTTCCGCTGCCGGGGTGACGATCTGCTTGGGATCTATGCCGATGCCATCCGCGAGCAGGTTGACGCGATGCAGCATCTTCGCCTGCGTGACGATGAATTCCAGTGGCTTTCCGGCCTGCCCTTCTTTAAAGAAGACTACCTGCACTGGCTGCGGGAATTCCGTTACGATCCGCGTCAGGTCACCATTACCAATGATAATGGCAAACTGCATATTCGCCTCGAAGGCCCCTGGCGCGAAGTGATTATGTGGGAAGTGCCGCTGCTGGCGGTGATCAGTGAACTGGTCCACCGCTACCGTTCGCCTGACGCGAACGTTGAGCAGGCGCTGGAAACCCTGGAGAGCAAGCTCGTTGAGTTCTCGCATCTGACCGACACGCTGGATATGTCGCGTTTTCGTCTGATGGATTTTGGCACCCGTCGCCGTTTCTCCCGCGAGGTGCAGCAGGCCATTGTCGAACGCCTGCAGCAGGAGCCGTGGTTTGTCGGCACCAGCAATTACGATCTTGCCCGCCGTCTGAACCTGACCCCAATGGGCACTCAGGCGCACGAATGGTTCCAGGCGCATCAGCAGATCAGCCCGGAACTGGCTACCAGCCAGCGCGCGGCACTGGCTGCCTGGCTAACCGAGTACCCAACTCAGCTCGGCATCGCCTTAACCGACTGCATTACCATGGACGCCTTCCTGCGCGATTTCGGACCGGAATTCGCCACGGTTTATCAGGGGCTGCGCCATGATTCCGGGGATCCGCTGGAGTGGGGTGAGAAAGCCATCGCCCATTATCATAAGCTTGGCATCGACCCGCAGAGCAAAGTGTTGGTCTTTTCTGACAATCTCGACCTGCCAAAAGCAGTAGCGTTATACCGCCATTTCTCCTCGCGGGTTAACCTCAGTTTTGGCATCGGCACCCGCCTGACCTGCGATATCCCCCAGGTAAAACCACTGAATATTGTGATTAAACTGGTGGAATGTAACGGCAAGCCGGTAGCGAAACTGTCTGACAGTCCGGGCAAAACCATTTGCCATGACAAAGCCTTCGTCCGCGCACTGCGAAAAGCCTTCGACCTGCCGCAGATAAAAATCGCCAGCTGATCGTTCAGGGGAGCCATTCGCGCTCCCTTTCTTTTATTTATTTATCAATTCTTCCGTTAACATTGCGAAATCTGCTTGTCTGATGGCAGATGCCAGGTAACATAGATATCCCCCATTGAAGGGGATACAGATTTTATTTTTGGACTACATAGAGAGACTATTATGAGCGTTGTGCCTGTAGCCGACGTACTCCAGGGCCGCGTAGCCGTTGACAGCGAAGTCACCGTACGTGGATGGGTACGTACCCGCCGAGATTCAAAAGCTGGCTTTTCTTTCCTGGCCGTCTATGACGGTTCCTGCTTTGATCCTGTACAGGCCGTCATTAATAATTCTCTGCCCAATTACAATCAGGAAGTGCTGCGTCTGACGACAGGCTGTTCTGTGGTTGTCACCGGCAAGATTGTGGCGTCTCAGGGTCAGGGCCAGAGCTTTGAACTGCAGGCGACATCAATTGAAGTGACCGGCTGGGTTGAAGATCCGGATACCTATCCGATGGCGGCAAAACGCCACAGCATTGAGTATCTGCGTGAAGTTGCCCACCTGCGTCCGCGTACCAATATGATTGGTGCCGTCGCACGCGTGCGTCATACCCTCGCCCAGGCGCTGCATCGCTTCTTCCATGAGCAGGGCTATTTCTGGGTCTCCACGCCGCTGATCACCGCCTCCGATACCGAAGGCGCGGGTGAGATGTTCCGCGTCTCCACGCTGGACATGGAAAACCTGCCGCGCACGCCAGAAGGCAAAGTGGACTTCGACAAAGATTTCTTTGGCAAAGAGTCCTTCCTGACCGTTTCTGGTCAGCTGAACGGCGAAACCTATGCCTGTGCCCTGTCCAAAATCTACACCTTTGGTCCAACCTTCCGTGCAGAAAACTCCAATACCAGCCGCCACCTGGCGGAATTCTGGATGCTGGAGCCGGAAGTGGCCTTTGCTAACCTCGACGACGTTGCAGGTCTGGCAGAAGCGATGCTGAAGTACGCTTTCAATGCCGTACTGACCGAACGCGCAGACGACATGAAGTTCTTCGCGGAACGCGTCGACAGCGATGCCATCTCCCGTCTGGAACGTTTCGTGTCGGCTGACTTCGCGCAGGTGGATTACACCGATGCGGTGACGATCCTCGAAAACTGCGGGCAGGCGTTCGAGAACCCGGTTTACTGGGGTGTTGACCTCTCCTCCGAGCACGAACGTTATCTGGCCGAGAAGCACTTCAAAGCTCCGGTAGTCGTGAAAAACTACCCGAAAGACATTAAGGCGTTCTACATGCGCCTTAACGAAGACGGTAAGACCGTTGCGGCGATGGACGTGCTGGCCCCGGGCATCGGCGAAATCATCGGTGGTTCTCAGCGTGAAGAGCGTCTGGATGTGCTGGATGCCCGTATGGCTGAAATGGGCCTCAACAAAGAGGACTACTGGTGGTATCGCGATTTACGTCGTTACGGCACTGTCCCGCACTCTGGTTTCGGGCTCGGCTTCGAACGTCTCATCGCCTACGTGACCGGCGTACAGAACGTGCGTGATGTAATTCCATTCCCGCGTACCCCGCGCAGCGCCACATTCTGATTTTCGCGTAATTCATGGCCAGCATCCGCTGGCCATTATTTTATTCTGCACTGTCAACTTATGTCAGTTGAAAGTCAGCGTCGTTAAAGTGCAACCCCGCAAGATCCACTCCTCTGTTACGCAGTGTTTCCATGAAATATCTCTGAACAAAAAATAAACCGTATTATTATTGCGCCTAATGCTTTTCTTAAGCTTTAGCACAATTATCAGTCAAATACCTGGCTATCCAGAAGTCCATAATCAGAAATAAGAAAAACAGTATGCTAATGGTTCGCGCCATAAAAAAAGATGTTATCTAAAATTATTATAAGCAATTCATATAGATAGAAATGGAGGAGGTTTAATTTTCGCCACTCAACGCCGAAGTTTGAGATAGTTCACAAAGTTCCTTAAAATACATGTTTTGTTACACATATTTTCTTCTTGTAACTGATTCTTGATGTTTGTAGCACTTTCAGGCTAGCGAAACGGTTATTTGAATGGAAAGATGCCTGTCAGATACATAAAGACACCAAACTCTCATCAATAGTTCCGGAAATATTTATTGACAGAATTTATTGACGGCAGTGGCGAGTGTCATAAAAAAACCAATGAGGGTAATAAATAATGATGAAGCGCAATATCCTGGCAGTGGTTATCCCTGCCCTGCTGGCAGCCGGTGCAGCTAACGCAGCAGAAATCTATAACAAAAACGCTAACAAGCTGGACTTCTACGGTAAAGCAGTAGGCGAGCACGGCTGGACCACCACTGGTCACTCCGATAACTCCGACAGCACCTATGCGCGTATCGGCTTCAAAGGCGAAACCCAGATCAACGACCAGCTGACTGGTTACGGTCACTGGGAATACAACATGAACGCCTCTAGCGCTGAAGGCGCTCAGAGCACCAACACCCGTCTGGCATTCGCGGGTCTGAACTTTGGTGATGCAGGTTCTATCGACTACGGCCGTAACTACGGCGCAATCTACGACGTCGGCGCTTACACCGATATGTTCGTTGTATGGGGCGGCGACTCCTGGGTTGCTACCGACAACTTCATGAACGGTCGTTCTGCTGGCCTGCTGACTTACCGTAACAGCAACTTCTTCGGTCTGGTTGATGGCCTGAGCCTGGCTCTGCAGTATCAGGGTAAAAACGAGCGCAGCAACGTTGTTGCTCCAAGCGTAAACGACCAGGGCCAGATCACTCTGGGCCGTGCGGGTAACGGCGCGAAAGGTAACGGCGAAGGCTTCAGCACCTCCGCACAGTACGATTTCGGCGAAGGCTTCGCGCTGGTAGCAGGTTATGAAACTGCTGACCGTACCGACGAGCAGGTTGCAGCAGGTAACTCCGCTGCATGGGCAAGCGCTGGCGGCAGCCGCGCTGAAGCATGGGCAACTGCTGTTAAATATGATGCGAACAACATCTATGCTGCAGTTTCTTACGCTCAGACCTACAATATGACTCGTGAAGCTGACAACAACTTCGCTAACAAAACTGACAACCTGGAAGCGGTTGTACAGTACCAGTTCGACTTCGGTCTGCGTCCTTCCCTGGGCTACGTCCAGTCTCAAGGTAAAGACCTGAAAGCACGTGGCGGCTTCTCTGGCGGCAACGAAGATCTGGTTAAATACATCGAGCTGGGTTCCTGGTACTACTTCAACAAGAACATGAACGTGTACGCAGCGTACAAATTCAACCTGCTGGACGACAGCGCATACACCGAAGCTGCTGGCCTGTCTACCGACGACCAGGCTACTGTGGGTATCGTTTACCAGTTCTAATCAGTACACCACTTTGTTATATGTCTAATAAACAGGGCTTCGGCCCTGTTTTTTTATGTCCGAAAGCAAAAAGTGGCGACTTTTGAAAAGCCGCACGCTTTTCGTCGCAAACGGTTGGCATTTTGTAAAACTATCGTTAACCTGATAGCGGATTTCACTTCTGTAATCACAATGGAACTTCGTCATGTTTGAGAACATTACCGCCGCCCCTGCCGACCCTATTCTGGGCCTGGCCGATCTGTTTCGTGCCGATGACCGCCCTGGAAAAATCAACCTGGGTATTGGTGTCTATAAAGATGAAACCGGCAAAACCCCGGTGCTGACCAGCGTTAAAAAAGCCGAGCAGTTCTTGCTGGAAAACGAAAACACCAAAAACTACCTTGGCATCGATGGTATCCCGGAATTTGGTCGCTGCACTCAGGAGCTGCTGTTCGGCAAAGACAACGCGATCATTAGCGATAAACGTGCCCGCACGGCACAAACCCCTGGCGGTACCGGTGCGCTGCGCGTGGCGGCGGATTTCCTGGCTAAAAACACCGACGTTAAAACCATCTGGGTGAGCAACCCAAGCTGGCCAAACCACAAAAGCGTCTTTAACTCAGCGGGTCTGGAAGTGCGTGAATACGCCTACTATGACGCGGTGAACCACACTCTGGACTTTGACGGCCTGCTGGCCAGCCTGAGCGAAGCGCAGGCGGGTGATGTGGTGCTGTTCCACGGCTGCTGCCATAACCCAACCGGTATCGATCCGACGCTGGAGCAGTGGGAACAGCTGGCAAAACTGTCAGTTGAAAAAGGCTGGCTGCCGCTGTTCGACTTCGCCTATCAGGGCTTTGCCCGTGGTCTGGAAGAAGATGCAGAAGGCCTGCGCGCGTTCGCCGCGCTGCATAAAGAGCTGATTGTTGCCAGCTCCTACTCCAAGAACTTCGGCCTCTACAACGAGCGCGTAGGCGCCTGTACGCTGGTGGCATCTGACGAGCAAACCGTGGATCGCGCATTCAGCCAGATGAAATCCGTGATTCGTGCTAACTACTCCAACCCGCCAGCACACGGCGCGTCAGTGGTTGCCACTATTCTCAGCAACGACGCCCTGCGCGCCATCTGGGAACAGGAACTGAACGACATGCGTCAGCGCATTCAGCGCATGCGTCTGCTGTTCGTGAACACCCTGGCGGAAAAAGGCGCGGATCGCGACTTTAGCTTCATCATCAAACAGAACGGCATGTTCTCATTCAGCGGCCTGACCAAAGAACAGGTTCTGCGTCTGCGTGAAGAGTTTGGCGTGTACGCGGTGGCCTCCGGTCGTGTGAACGTGGCAGGCATGACGCCAGATAACATGGCGCCGCTGTGCGAAGCGATTGTAGCTGTGCTGTAATATCGCCATCAGACACAAAAAAGCCTGCATATGCAGGCTTTTTTAATTCGTTTTTACCAGACCGGCATTTCATCCTGCAGGAACGGGTTGTGTAAACGCTCGTGCCCCAGCGTCGACATCGGGCCATGCCCCGCCAGAAACGTCACATCATCGCCAAGCGGCAATAATTTGTCTTTGATCGAGCGGATCAGCTGAACATGGTCGCCGCGCGGAAAATCGCTGCGCCCTACCCCGCCTTTGAAGATCACGTCGCCGGAGATCAGCAGACGCGACTGGTCATCAAAGAAAACGATATGGCCCGGCGTGTGCCCCGGACAATGCAGTACCTGTAGCGTCACATTGCCGACATTAACGCTCTCACCTTCGTTCAGCCAGCGATCGGGCGTCAGCGGGAGACACTCATCAAGACCGAACATGCGGCTTTGGGAAGGTAACCCCTGCAGCCAGAACTCATCCTCTTTTTCCGGGCCAATTACCGGCACACCATAATGTTGCGCCAGCTCTGCCGCCGCGCCCACATGATCGAGATGACCGTGGGTCAGTAAAATCTGCATTAAGGTCACGCCAGCGGCAGCGACTTCCTGTTTGATTTTGTCTGCATCGCCACCCGGATCGACCAGGGCAGCGAGTTTGGTTTGTTCACACCAGATAAGCGAACAGTTCTGAGCGAAGGCGGTGACCGGAATAATACGATAGTTCATACTGCTCCTGATTTGTTATTACCAGTGCCGCGTCGGCCCGGTATCAATATGCACAAAGTTGCTACGTGGGTAATATCCTACACCACCTGCGCGCATAGATAACGCAGCTTTGCGAACATTGGCTAACGAAACGCCTTCAATATGAAAATCCATTGCCTGCCCCTTGGTGTGGTAGCTTTTTTTGGCTACCCCGCGGCTGTGGGCGCGCAATTCATTATTGGTATCCAGGGAACGATACCCGGAGACGAGCTGGACCGGTTTGCGGGTTCCCAGCAGGCCTTGCAGGCGGAACAGCTGGTCAAATAATCCTGGATCGATGGCTTTAATTTTATTCGCGCGAAAATCACGGAAAAAATGGTTCAGCCTGGCTAACTCATCCTGAATATAGCCTTTGCCATCAAAAAACTCGGCTTTAAGAGACTCACCGGTATGCAGGTTATTGAGAGTCAAAATACGTGGTCGAGGGGTCGAGAGGGTGGCAAACGCTGGCGTCGGAATAATGGCAGCGCCCAGCGCAATACCCCCTAATGCCAACAACTTGCGGCGATTAGCGTCGAATTTGTCCATTATGATCAAGTCTACAGGTCAATGTTATCGTAAGTATGCACTTCAGCGCACGATGGGCACATTACCGGGCAAAACCGCCAACGTCAAGGCACCCAAACCCAGGAAAGACGGGGCTTGCAGCCGCAATGCCCCGTTTTCTCCCACACTTACGACAACTCAATTTACAGAACTGCTTCATTTACCTGATCAATTGCTCGGCTTTTGCCAAAATTTGTGCGCCCGATCGCGCCGTCTCATCGTAATTGTAAATATCTGTACGATACTGCGTCCGACCATCCTCTCCCACAAACGCGGTGAGATAGTAAAGATTAACCGGAATATTTTGGCGGATATTCACATATCGCGTGTCGCCTTGCTTAAGCGCATCGGAAATACGTGTGTCATTCCACCCTGCATCCTGTAACAACATGTTCGCCAGTTCAGAGGCTTTATTTACGCGGACGCAGCCGGAGCTAAGGGCACGGCCATCTTTCTGGAACAGGTTGTGGTTAGGCGTATCGTGTAGATAGATAGCGTCCGAGCTTGGCATATTAAATTTGTAGCGACCCAGCGAATTATGCGCTCCCGGTGCCTGCTGGAAGCGGAACGGTAAATTGGATGGCGTAATGGTCGCCCAGTCTACGCGCCAGGGGTCAATCGCCTCTTTGCTGTTCCAGCCCCGCAGCACCGTATAGTTGTGACGTTCCAGATAGCCCGGGTCATCCCATACCTTAGGCAGGATATCTTTACGTGCCAGCGTCGGCGGTACGTTCCACGGCGGGTTGACCACCACGTTATTCAGCGCGCTGCTCATCATCGGCGTTTTACGATCCGGACGTCCGACAATCACCCGTGAGGCCAGCACTTCGCTGCCGTTCTGGTAATAGACCAGCGAAAAGGCCGGGATATTGACCATGATGCCGGTGGAAAGCGTTCCCGGCAGCAGACGCAGACGCTGGATGTTCAATGCCAGCACCCCGGCACGCTGTGCTGGCGTCACATTCAGCCAGTCACGCGTCGACTGGCCAATGACGCCATCAGCCCCCAGCCCCTGGGTGGTCTGGAATGCTTTGACGGCCTCAACCAGGCTCCGGTCATACGCTGCGGGTTTACTGACGACAGATTTCGCTTTCTTCTCAACAGCTGGTGCCGACGGGCTGACCACCACGCTTTGCGGATCGTCGCCCGGCAGGGCAATTTTTGGGCCGCCGTCCAGCACGCCGGACCGTTTCAGGATCTCACGCAGCGCCGGAACATCACTGCTCCACTGACCCGGACGCAGAGTGGTGGTCCCCTGCATCTGCGGCCAGGGCTGGGTGTCGGCCACCAGCGTCAGCATCGACTGATGCATGGCGGCATACTGCGGATGTGCAGGCGCAAGGCTTGCCACAAAACGCGGCACCGTGCCGCTGTCCAGCGCCACCTGCCACTGGTTAATGACCGACAGCGGCGGCGTCGCCAGTTTGTACGGCTTGCTGCTATAGAGCCAGCGGTTGCCACTGACCGGGATCCCCGCCACGAACTGCAGGTAGCCCATCATCGCATCAGAGAGGATCACGTCGCGCGCCATGCCGGTCACCGCAGGCTGGGTCAGCAGTTCGACCCAGGCGGTGAATTGGGGCTGAAAGCCTGCAATGGCGACTTCGGCAAGCTGCTGCTGGAATGCACGCACGGCATCACGATCTTCCCACATGGGCTTCATGTCGCGGGCGGCATACAGCAGCGTAAGTTGATTAAGATAAGCCGGCGAGTACCCCGCAGGCAGCGCCGCCAGCAACTCCTGACGACGTTGTTGGGCGTTGACATCGGCAGGCAGCGGTTGAATACCGGCCATGATGGCGGTCGCTGGCGATTGCGCCAGCGGTTGTGACAGCGCCGTAGGCTGTGTGCCTATCGTGGCAGAACTGTCGGCCGGCACCAGCTCGGGCTCATCGGCGTGCGCACTAAACAGTGGAGCAACAATCGCGGCCAGGCATAAACTCAGCGCTGACCGTCGAAGACCATACATTTTATTTAGCAACATCCCTTGCCCCCTGTTTGCTATTTTCGCGCCCTCATCATCCGGGGCTTCTCTTCAGTATAGAAAGTAAGGCAAGCGGTAGCGTTACCTTATATAAAGAATTTTAAAGTTAACGCAGCCGGACGTACACGCACAAGACATAAAAAAGCGGCACAAAGGCCGCTTGTATTATTTTTCAGATACCTCAGGAGGCATCTGCCGTTCCAGGAAAGGATTCCGGCGGCTGTGGCGCAAAGCCGCGCAGCCCGACAACGTGAACATGCTCACTATTCTGGTACACCTTACGCACCAGCTTATAGGTCGTCCCTTTCTCAGGGCTAATGTTTTCCGGTGCCGCAATGATGAGCTGCATATCCAGACGATCGCACAGTTCAAACAGCGTAGCGATAGAGCGGGCATCAAGACGCGCCGCTTCGTCGAGGAACAGCAAACGGCATGGCGAAATGTCTTTGCCGCGCAGACGACGGGATTCATCTTCCCAGCTCTGCACCACCATCACCAGAATCGACATCCCGGTACCAATCGCTTCACCGGTCGACAGGGCGCCAGATTCCGCACGCAGCCAGCCGTCGGAGCCACGGTTAACTTCCACTTCCATCTCAAGATAGTTGCGGTAGTCCAGCAGCTCTTCGCCGATGGTTTGCGGCGTACGCTGCCCCATGTCGATCTGCGGGTTCAGGCGCTGATACAGCTTCGCCAGCGCTTCCGAGAAGGTCAGGCGGTTACTGTTGAACAGATCCTGATGCTGTTCGTGCTGCTCAGCCAGCACGTCCAGCAGTGTGGCGTGGGCTTCACGTACGTTGACGTTTAAGCGTACGCTGTTGACCTGGCCGAATGACACGTTTTGCAAGCCCTGGTTGAGCTGGCGGATACGGTTCTGTTCGCGCTGAATGGTCTTACGGATGATATTGGCCACGCTGCGGGAGCTGATCGCCAGCTTCTGCTCACGGGAGGTCAACTCTTCCGTCAGACGGCCCAGCTCGATCTCCATCTGCTCGATGGCTTCGACCGGATCGTCGGTGCGAATAATATCCTGACGAATACGTTCACGCAGATGCTGATACACCGCCACGAAGAACTGAATTTTGCGCTCAGGACGCTTTGGATCTTCCGACATGCGCAGCACATCGCGCAGATGTTCGTTATCCGCCACCGCCAGACGCAGCGCACCCAGCGCCTTATCCGACATCGAACGCAGTTCATCCCCGGATAGGTAGGCCAGCTCACGACGGTGCAGACGACGCTCAACGCCGTTTTCTTTCACCATTCGCATCACCGCACACCAGCCCGCTTTGGCGGTGACGACCTGCTCGCGCTTCTCGTGGTAATCACGTTCCAGCTTGCGCAGGCGGCGGGTCAGGTTATCCATCTCCGCTTCGCAGAAGGTCAGCGCTTTTTCCAGCTGATTGCGGCGCGCACGGTTGTTACTGAGCTGGGCATGCAGTTCGTCACGACGAATGCGCGCCCGCTCTTCTGCCCCGCTGTCGGCACGGACGCCGATATCCTGCAGCTCTTTATGCAGGTCGGTTAACAGCTCTTTCTTGGTGTCATACGAGCTCTTCAGCGACGCCTGCACCTGATTGTACTGACCCAGCTGGGCGGCATGGCTGCGCAGCATTTCGCGGGCGCGGGTACGTTCCAGCTCGGCCTGCTCCAGACGCTGGCGCAGCTTTTCGTTCAGATCGCTGTTGCCGCTGAGCATTTCTGCCGAATCGGAATAGCTAAAGTGCACGCGACGCTGGGCGACTTCCGTCAGGGCAAACGCCTGCTGACGTGCTTCGCGCTGCACCTGCTGCGACCAGGCGTAGTCTTCTTTTAGCTGTTCATACTGCTCGGGGTCGCTTTGCAGGACCGACAGCAGCGGCTCAAGTTTCGCCAGCTGGTTGCCGTGCTGCTGAACAAAGCGCGCGGCTTCCTGCGCTTCATCCAGACGCTCCTGAATCTCATCGACGCGATCGGCGAGCGTATCATCCGCCAGCAGGTTCAGGCGCGGCAGGATACGGTTAAGCGCCGCAACGCCCTCTTTCGCCTGCTCAAACTGCACGCGGCTCTGCTGGTTGTCATTCTCGTGATTCGAGATCGCGCGTTCCAGCTCGCCGCGACGGGTGGTGAGTTTGCGGATCTCGGCTTCTGGATCGGCATCAAAGGCCACGGCCAGATGACTGCCGATAAAGCGGCTGAACGCCTGGTGCAGACGCTGGGTTTTCTGCACGTCAAACGAGAGCGTGGCAAAGCGCTCAGACAGGGATTCTCGCTCGGTATGCAGGCTTTCAATGCGACTTTCACGCGCGGCGCGGCCAAACAGCGGCAGCGTCGGGAAACGCGAATAACGCCACTGACGATCGGCGACCTTCACCACCACCGCTTTTTCCAGCTCATCGACGCTGAACACGCTGTCATCGAACGACTGCGGATCCCCTTCGATCAGGTAGAGATCTTCCGGGCAATCTTCCAGCCCGGCAAGCTGATCGGCAACCAGCGACAGATCCGGCACCACGATCGCATGACGCGACGGACCGTACAGCGCAGAGTAGTACGGCGCATCTTCAAGGCTGACGTCGTCATAAATTTCTGACAGCAGCACGCCGCCAAAGCGTTCGGCCAGGGTGTTAAGACGCGCGTCTTCCGCCCCGCCCGGCTGGCTTAAGCGTTCAATTTCTTCATCGACTGCCCGCTTGCGGGCACCCACTTCATCACGTTCAACAATGGCTTCGCGCTCGCGCTCCAGCAGTTGCTGCAGATATTCAGTGACGTCCTGGCCGGATTCAAACGCTTCGCCGCACTGGTCGCTGAGCTGGCTCAGGCTGCTTTGCGCCGCCAGCCAGACTGGCGCGCGCTGCATCAGGGTCTGAATACGCGACTGCAGTTGCTCCAGCTCCTGGCGCAGCTGCATGCGTTGTTCGCTGGCGCTGGAAACGCCGTCAGAGAGCGAGGCGATACGCGCTTCAAGCTCCTGATGCAGGGCTTCCAGATCGTCGATATCGACCCGTTTGCCCTGGCGTTTACAGAACTCCGCCAACAGACGTTCCGCTTCCTGCTGTTCGCGCAGACGCTGTTCCAGCTCGTTCAGACGCATGCGCAGCGGCTGGACCTGCTCTGCCTGATGGCGCTGGTTAACGCCGTCACGCAGCAGCTCGCGCGCCACGCCCCACGCTTCAGCGCGGGCCAGCGGGCCGTTAATCGCCGCCACCAGCTGGTATGCCTGTTCAAACTGGCTGTGCGCGCTTTGCGCCACGCTCATTTTCTGGTCGAGATTCAGCAGTTTTTCGGTGGCTTCCTGCTCTTTGGCCTGGAAGGTTTCCAGCCACTCGTCGGCGCTTTCCGGGGTTAAATCCGGCAGATGACACAGCGCTTTGGCACGGTTTAACGCCTGCAGAGCCTGGTTGTACTGAATGGCGCGGGTTTGCTGAACGTCCAGCGCCTGCTGGTAGTCAGCAAGCTGGCTTTTCAGCTCATCCACTTCCAGCTCTGCGGCTTCGGCGCGGGCCTCGTTCTCTTCCTGCTTGTCGGCGGCTTCGGCCACCACTTCGTTCTGCTCTTCCAGACGAATTTGCAGCTCATCGAGATCCGCTTCGTAGCGCTCAATTTTTTCCTGCTGACGCAGCGCGGTTTGCACCAGGTTCAGGTGATCGCTGGCGGCCTGATAATCGGCCTCCAGATCCCCCTCGGCACCGTTTTGCTCGCCCAGCTCACGCGCCATTTCGACGTGCTTATACTGCTCAGACGATAGCTGCTGACGAGAGGTAAACAGCTCGCGGCGATACTCCAGCGACTGATCGAGATGAATCCGTCGCTCGTTGGCGTGGCGCATGTAGTCCGCCGCCACGTAGTTGGTCGCTTCGCTGATCAGGTGTTTGAACAGATCGCGATCCGACTGGGTGACGCGGATCGCTTCCAGCGTCATGCGGTTTTCGCGCAGCGCCGCTTCCATATCCTGGAAGGCCTTACGCACCCCACTGTTCTCCGGCAACAGATAGTCGCGCAGGGAGCGGGTTATGGCGCTGGAGATCCCGCCATACAGCGAGGCCTCAATCAGGCGATAGTATTTACTGCGATCCGACGCGGAGCGCAGACGACGTGCCACAATGCCCAGATCGAACATCAGCGAGTGGTAGTCGGTAATGGAGTTGAACTGCTTAAACTGCACGCCTTCGATGGCTTCCAGCTTGTCTTTCAGTTCCTGCAGGGTCAACACGCGCGCCTGACGATCGTTCAGGGTTTCCGTTAACAGCGACGTAGGCTGCACGGAGGTTGGCAGCCCCTGAATGGCGAACGGTTTGATGTCCACTTTACGGTCGCGCCCGGCAACCTGCTGCAAGCGCACACCAACAACCACGCGCTGATGACGGGAGTTGATCACGTCCAGCACGGAATAACAGACCCCGGCTTTCAGCTTGCCGTGCAGGCCTTTGTCGCGCGAACCGCTTGTAGCACCCGCTTCGGTGGTGTTACGAAAATGCAGCAGCGTCAAATCAGGGATCAGCGCCGTGACGAATGCCGCCATGGTGGTGGATTTCCCTGCCCCGTTACCGCCCGAGAGCGTAGTGACCAGCTCATCGAGATCAAAGGTGCGGGCAAAGAAACCGTTCCAGTTAATCAGCGTCAGTGAGCGAAATTTACCGCGTTCAATCATTATTCTTCCTCCCCGCTATCCGGCTGATGGTCTTCATGCTCGTCATTGAGCTGCAAATGGTTTTCTACCGGCATCGCTTCGCCATCGCGGATCATCCGCAGCTGGGCTTCACGGGCGTCATCTCCGACGCGCACGTCAGCGCCGAAGCGGAAGACCGATTCCGTGATGCGGAATTTGCTGCTGTCGTGACCCATAAACCAGACCATCCCCAGACGGCGCAGGCGGTTCAGGGAAGAGCGCACTTTTTCCTGCAGCTTCTGGCGATCCACGTCTGAACCGGTGGAACGGTTGTTCACCAGCTTCAGCAGTTTGCCTTCATCCGCCAGCGACAGCAGCTCGTCGTAGAGCTCCTGCTGGGTGAAGATGCCTTCATTAGCCAGACGTTCCGGGCTGAGATAGAGGTAGCAGAGGATCTTGCCGACCATCATATCCAGTTCAGAAAGCACCGAGCGCGGGATAAGCGTGGTGGAGCGCGGACGCAGGTAGAAGAAACCTTCCGGGGCGCGGATCAGCTCCACGTTATAGCGGGCATAAAACTCTTCCAGGTATTCCTGAAAATCCATCAAAAAAGCGTGATTATCCAGCTCGTCGAGACCCACATGACGACCGGCACGCAGCTGGCTGTCCAGCGCCGGAAAGATCGGATTTGCCAGCGCCTGGGCCAGCTTAACTGGCATCACGTGTTCAATATTTGTCAATGACATGCGCCTGTACCTTGGCTCCGTAATCGTTAATCGGCTGCCATTTCGGCGGCAGGCCGGAGAAATCTGCTTGCGCGACGCCCAGGCGTACCGCCTGGTCGACCACAATGCGGGCGATATCGAAATGTCGCGCGCGCGGGTATTGCGCGAGGTAGTCGCGCACCACCAGGCCGAGATCCAGCGGCGTCTGACGGGCTTTGTAGACCGCCAGCTGCTCCTCGATCATCGCGGCGAGCTGTTCCCGAATCTCGTTAAACTCTTCATATTCCAGGTCTTCCGGCAGTTCACCAGTCACCTCTTCGTCACGCAGGCTCATCTCTTCGTCACGCATATCGAGCAGACGGTCGGCACTGGCGTAGGTCAGCGCCCATGGTGCATCAAAGTAAGTCTGGACAGACTGGCGTAAACGCTGCGCAAACACGCGGTTCTTATCCATATCGATCGCGGTACGGATAAACTTGTGTACGTGGCGGTCGTAACCAATCCACAGATCGATCGCCTGCTGTCCCCAGCTAATAATGCGATCGAGTTTGCTCTGCAGGTCGAACACCAGACGGTCAACAAAGTGCAGATCGTCGTGGCTGAGGGTCGCATCCTGAATACGCAGCAGGTTAGCCTGCAGCTTATCGCCCGCGGCTTCCAGCGTATCCTGCAGTTCACGCAGTGTTCCGGACGTTTCTGATAACAGCATTTCACAGCTGGAAATGGCCGCGCGCCAGTCTTTGTTCAGCAGCTGGCCGATGTCATCTTTCACCAGCTGTTGCTGCTCATCCATGATACGTTGAGTCAAATCGATGCTGTCGAAAATTTCGGCTACCGAATACTTCAGCGGCGCATAGACGTTGCGATGCCAGTGGAATTCGTCGCCGCCTTCATCTGCGGCATCGGCCGCACGCTTCAGCTCGCCTGCCACAATCGAGAGCTGCATTGAGAGGCGCAGCGTCGAGAATTCACGCTGGCGAATATAATAGTCGGTGATCCCGATACCGAGCGGCGTCAGGCGATAGATGGCATTCCCTTCCGCCAGCTCGCTGGTAAAGCGGTTCAGCAGACGTTGACGCACCATATCGTTAATCGCGTTGTTGGCACGCACATTAATGGTTTCGCTGGTTTGCTCAAACGCATCACTGACATGGCGGAACGCATCCACCAGTTCGCCCTCGCTCATTTCTCCATCCAGCCGTTCGCCGTTCAGCGTGGCAACCGCCAGCAGAAAAGAGAGTCTGTCTACCGGCAGCGAGAGGGAGAAATCGTTTTTTCGGGCCCAGGCAACCAGTTCGGGGACTGTCTGGGAAAATTCACTCATAGGTTATCCTTGCGGCTTTTGCGCGGTGACGTGTATATAACGGCCAAGGCTGATATACGGCTCCTGGCGGCAATACCGCGTTTCTATTTCTGTCAGGGCGTCCAGACAGTCGTGCTGTTTTTGCTTATCACGCAGATAATCATGAAACACCCTTATGCCGGTTTTCCCGGTAATCTGCCAGCCGATCGCTTCCAGCCAGCCATAGACTTGCTGCGGATCGCGCGGAAAGTCCGGTGAAAGCGTGCGCCGTTTCTTTTTATACATACCCTGCTGCACATAGCCAAAATTGCCCACCAACACGTTACGCATCAGCAGGCCGTTAGCATTGTAGAACATCAGCGACAGCGCGCCGCCGGGGCACAGTATTGACCACAGGGTCTGCAACAGCGCCTGCGGTTCGGCCACCCACTCCAGCACCGCATGAGACAATATCAGATCAACCGGGCTTTCCAAATGTTGGGCGATGTCCTGAGCGGCGCAATGTATAAATTGCATGTTATCGCTCACACCTTTTTCAACTGCAGCCTGTTCTGCCCGGACGATCATCTCTGCCGACAGGTCGCACAAAATGACATGATGGCCGAGCTGGGCCATTTTTATCGCCGTCTGACCTTCACCGCCTCCGGCATCCAGGACGCGCAGTTTTTGCGTGCCGAAGCGGGCGAGCAGGATATCCAGATCCTGCCAGAGGATCGTCTGACGCAGCTGCCCCTTGGTCGTGCCATAGATGTTGCGGGAAAACTTTTCCGCGATGTCATCAAAATTGCGATCCCGCATTGGGAGAGCTCCAGCCAATTACGGCAAAACCGCTATTTTGTCACAGCCGGGCGGAGAATGAACCTCTCTGGTGTAATATCGCTGGCAATCGTCTGCTGTATGCTCAAAAAAGGAACCAGAAAGGATGCTTTTTACCCTAAAAAAATATATTGGCGGCATGATGCTGCCTCTCCCTCTCCTGCTGCTGTGTATCGCGCTGGGCCTGGGGTTGCTGTGGTTCAGCCGCTTTCAGAAAACCGGCAAAATCATCACCACCGCAGGCTGGCTGATTCTGCTGCTGCTGAGCCTGCAGCCGGTCGCCGACGGGCTGTTGCGCCCGGTGGAAGATAAGTACCCGACCTGGCAGGGAAATCAGAAGGTGGCGTACATCGTGGTACTCGGCGGGGGCTATACCTGGGATCCCGAGTGGGCACCCAGCTCAAACCTTATTAACAACAGCCTGCCGCGCCTTAATGAAGGCATCAGGCTGTGGCTGGCCAATCCGGGATCGAAGATGATCTTTACCGGCGCGGCGGCGAAAACTAATCCGGTGAGTACCGCCGAAGCCGGGGCGCGCGTGGCCCAGTCGCTGGGGGTGCCACCTGAGGCGATCATCACTCTCGACAGCCCGAAAGACACCGAAGAGGAAGCTGCGGCGGTGAAGCAGGCCATTGGTGATGCCCCCTTCCTGCTGGTGACGTCGGCCTCGCACCTGCCGCGGGCGATGATCTTCTTTGAACAGGCGGGATTACACCCGCTGCCTGCGCCTGCCAACCAGTTGGCCATCACCGCACCGCTCAACCCCTGGGAAAAGATTATTCCGTCCCCGGTCTGGCTGATGCACAGCGATCGCGTAGGCTATGAGACGCTCGGACGCGTCTGGCAGTGGCTTAAAGGCCCCTCAAGCGAGCCAGGGGAGCAGTGATTTAGACGCCAGATCGAAGTTGGCCCGGCTAAAGCGCCCGGTGTTCACCAGTTGGGCCACTTCATCCCACAACATATACAGCCAGCGCCGCCAGAGGAATGATTCGGAAACTGGCGCGCGCTGCAGATAGTGCCAGAGCAAATCTTCCGCCAGCCCGCTCTCGCTCAGGCGAAACAGTTCATACTCACGCGGGGCCCATAACATCACCCCTGGTCCCACCATCGCCAGCAGCTGATCGCTGCGCGGATCTTTGAGCATACTGCGCAAGGTGAAGCTGCCGTGGATCAGCACGCTGTTATCGTTGAAGCCCTCAAACAGCGCGGGCAGGCACTCGCGAGTCCGAAACAGGATCCGTTTGTCCTGCATGGTCAGGCCGGTGTTGCGGTATTGATTGAGCGTTCCCCACAGTACTTCCACCCGCTGGCGGTACCAGAGTGGCCAGAGATTTTCCTGGGTGTTATCTACCGCCCCCACCAGTCCGCCGCTATCCATCCGATGCCAGGCCAGCAGCGCCTCGACTATCTGATCTTTTAGCTGTTCCCAGCGATCCGGGGTACGCGCCGGGGCTTCAACAGAGACGCCGCGCAGGCGCTCAATGAGTAACACGTCAGGGCCGGGATGCTCCTCATGCGTCATCACACCGTACACGGTCGGCATTCTTACCGTGCCGCTGCGGGCAAGCATCGAAATTTTCCACGCCAGCTGCCGGGCGACATCCGGGGTAGAAAAGCTTCGCGCCAGTAGCGGCATGGGGTTTCCCTGACTGTCGTATAACGACCAGAGCGTGGTATCTGCTTTTTCATGCACACATTCCACACGACTCAGTTTTTCGCCCAGCAGATGGCTGAGCTCGACTCGCAGCTGTTCCATTTGACATTACCCCCACTAAGACTACTGCTTCTATAATGAGCGTGTGGCGAGCGGATGTCACTCTTATGAGACGAATCTGTATGATTCAGGCAAAAAAATCCCCTCAAAGGAGGGGATGGTGGGGATTAACGAAGTTCGGCGCGCACGCGCTCAAGATCTTCTGGCGTATCGACGCCCGTACCCGGCACTTGCTGCGCCACGGCGACGTGAATTTTCTCGCCATACCACAGCACGCGAAGCTGCTCGAGCATTTCGATATTTTCCAGCGGGCTTGGCTGCCAGGTCACGTAACGGCGAATAAAGCCGGCACGGTAGCCGTAAATACCCAGATGACGCAGGATGTTATCGCCGATGTTCTCCCGGGACGCGGCAAAACGATCGCGATCCCACGGGATGGTGGCGCGGGAGAAATAGAGCGCGTAGCCTTCAGCGTCCAGCACCACCTTTACCGCATTAGGGTTGAAGGCTTCTTCCGCACTGTGAATGGGCACTGCCAGCGTCGCCATGCCGATCTGACGCTGGGCCAGGTTTTCAGCCACCTGGCGAATGATAACCGCCGGGATCATCGGCTCATCGCCCTGCACGTTAACAATCACGGTGTCATCGCTGAAGCCACATTTCTCCACCACCTCCGCCAGACGTTCGGTACCGGACTGGTGGTCAGCGCGGGTCATACACACTTCGCCGCCAGCGGCCTCGACCGCACGAGCAACCTCTTCATAATCGGTTGCCACAATCACCCGATCGGCACCTGACTCACGCGCACGTTCAAGTACGTGCACGATCATCGGCTTACCGTTGATATCCACCAGCGGTTTGCCCGGCAAGCGGGTGGACGCGTAGCGCGCGGGAATAATGACCACAAAACTCATGGTTTGCTCTCTTCTGGTGCCAGCGAGCGGGCTTCAGTTTCCAGCAGAACGGGGATCCCGTCACGCAGTGGAAAGGCCAGGCTGTCCAGTTTGCAGATCAGTTCCTGCTTATCCTGGCTGTAATAGAGTTTGCCGTTGCACACCGGGCAGGCAATGATTTCAAGTAAACGGTGATCCATAGTTCCTCCGTACAAATAATATGTAAAGTTTACCATATTCCTTTTTCAGGCCGCGCCTATTTCCCAGCCCTGTCGGCAGGTGGAGAAAAGTGCATCAGGCAGATGCCCCAGACGGATCCGCGTTGCCCCCTGCCAGCCCGCAAAATCGCTTATCGCGGTAAAGAGCCCTTTCTCCAGCCCGGCGCTGACCTTCACGCCCTCTTCCAGATACAGGGAAATAATTTCCAGCTCGCCGGTTTTGCGATGCATTTTGGCATCCATTCGCCCCACCAGCTGGCCTTTATGCAGCAACGGCAGAACGAAATAGCCGTACTGGCGCTTCGGCGCCGGGGTGTAGCACTCCAGCCGGTAACTGAAGTTAAACAGTTGCTCCGCACGCTTGCGATCCCAGACCACCGGATCAAACGGCGAGAGCACCGCGCTGTGAGTGGCGGTGAGCTTACCTTCCTGTGCCTCTTTCAACAGCGGCAGCAGATCGGTGTGCAGCCACATCTCGCCCAGGGTTTCGACCTCTACACGAACCACCCGCTGCAGCGTCTGCCAGCGTTCAAGCAGCAATGCCAGCGCAGGCTGACGTAAGCGGTAATAATCGGCTAGCCATTGCGGGCGGAAAATGCCCAGACTGCGGGCGCTGTTTTCCAGCATCATCTCTTCTGCCGCTGCCTGGACCAGCGTATCCCGGCTGTCGTCCCATTCCGGCATGACGCGGTGCGTGAGATCATAAACGCGCTGGAAATTACGCCGTTCGACAACCATCACCTTCCCGGCGGTAAATAACCCCTCAAGATGGCGTTTATGCGGATTCCATTCCCACCAGCCGCTGGTCCCTTTTTGCGGATGGGCAAAATCGGCGGAACGGACCGGGCCATTATGCTGGATGTGGGCGATCAGCTGGTCAATCTCCACCGCGTGTTCCTGCATCCACGCCTGGCGGTATTTCCAGCCCATATTATCCGGGGAGAGCATTCTGTGGCGTACCAGGGCAAAATCGCTGCGCGGCAGGAAGCAGGCTTCATGCGCCCAGTACTCCATTAATTCCCCGCGGCGAAGGGCGTTATCCAGCCACTCGGGCTGATAGCTGCCAAGGCGGCTGAACAGCACCAGATATGGACTGCGGGCGACAATGTTGATGGTGTCAATTTGCAACAGCGACATGCGCTGGATAGTGGGAAGGATATCGACGGGCCGGGCGCGGCGACGGGGCTTCTTTAACAGCCCCTGTGCGGCAAGATGAAGATGACGTGCGGACCTGAGCGTGAGTTGCGGTAAAGCCATGCCTGTTCCTGTCAATTAGTGCGCGGGTGAAACCTCATCAACCTGCTCCACCAGCGCCATCAGCTCCTGGAGCAATCGTTCCGGCTGGTCGCCCTGCAGTTGGGCATCAACCGGCAGATACCACCAGTTCTCGCGGGCAAAAGGTCTACATTTCACCGCATCTTTTTCGGTCATGATCAGCGTCTGACCCGCTTCAGCGAATGCCGAAACCTGGTCCAGACTCAGCGCCTGATGATCGGCCAGCGCAACGGTGTTGATTAGCCGGGCACCACAGGTTTCCAGGGTGCTAAAAAAACGCGGCGGGTGGCCAATGCCGGCCATCGCCACCAGATTATTCAGCTGCGCGACGTCCCGGTGTTCGCCTGTGAGCAGATTGACGGCCTGCGATGGCCGCAACTGCATCGGGATTTCACCCGGCTGCGCGGTGCCGCCGTTCACGATAACTGCATCGACGGAACGCAGACGGGCAGCGCGTTCGCGCATTGGCCCGGCGGGAAGCCACCAGCCATTGCCGAAACGACGCACGCCATCAATCACCACAATCTCTTTATCCCGCGCCAGCGCGTAGTGCTGCAGGCCGTCATCGGTAATAACGATCTGCACCTGCGCCTGGGTCAGCAGCGCCTGCACCGCTTCGCTGCGCACCGGCGAGACCGCGACGGGCGCACCGGTGCGCTGAAAGATCAGCACCGGTTCGTCACCTGCTTCTGCCGTGGTGGTCTCTGCCGTTAACAGCAGCGGATATTTATCTGCCTTACCGCCGTACCCGCGGGAGACCACCCCCACGCGGATGCCGCGTTTTTGCAACTGCTCTACCAGCCAGATCACCACCGGCGTTTTGCCGTTACCCCCTGCGGTGAGGTTACCCACCACTACCACCGGCACCGGCGCACGCCAGGCCCGCTTAAGCCCCACTTTATAGCTCAGGCGGATCAGGCCGCTGACCAGGCCATACAGCCAGGAGAGCGGCAACAGCAGAAGCCAGAGCGGAGATTCACCGGACCAGATGCGGGCAATCATTCGCCAAACTGCATCTTATGAAGCTGTGCATACACGCCGCGATGAGCCAGCAGATCCGCATGGCTGCCCCGCTCGACGATGTAGCCATCTTCCACCACCACGATTTCGTCGGCCTTTTCGATCGTCGACAGGCGGTGCGCAATCACCAGCGAGGTGCGGTTCTTCTGCAGTTCGTCCAGCGCAGACTGGATCGCACGTTCGGATTCGGTATCCAGCGCAGAGGTAGCCTCATCAAGGATCAGGATTGGGCTGTCACGCAGCAGCGCGCGCGCAATGGCGATACGTTGACGCTGGCCGCCGGAAAGCAGTACGCCATTCTCGCCCACCACCGTGTCCAGGCCATTATCCATCTTGCTGATAAAGTCCATGGCATAGGCCATCCGCGCGGCATTTTCAATCTGCTCGCGGCTGTACTCTTCATTACGGGCGTAAGCGATATTATTGGCGACCGTATCGTTGAACAGATGGACATTCTGGGAGACCAGCGCGACCTGATTACGCAGCGACCGCAGGGTATACTCGCGCAGGTCGTGCCCATCGATCAGGATCTGGCCTTCATCGATGTCGTAGAAGCGGGTGATCAGGCTGGCGATAGTGGATTTACCCGAGCCCGAACGTCCCACCAGCGCGACGGTTTTCCCTGCTGGAATGGTCAGGTTGATGTTACGCAGCGCAGGCGTGTCGCGGCCCGGGTAGGTAAAGGTCACGTTGCGGAATTCAATATCGCCGGTTGAGCGCTCAATCACGCGTTTACCGTCATCTTTTTCCTGCTCGGAATCGAGGATCGCGAACAGCGTCTGGCAGGCTGCCATTCCGCGCTGGAACTGGGCATTCACGTTGGTCAGTGATTTCAGCGGACGCATCAACGCGATCATAGAAGAGAAGACCACGGTAATGGTACCGGCGGTTAAGGTTTCCATCACGCTTGGGAAGCTGGCGGCATACAGCACAAATGCCAATGCCAGAGAGGCAATAAGCTGAATGATCGGGTCAGAAATAGAAGAGGCTGAAACCAGCTTCATGCCCTGCAGACGCATCTTGTTGCTGACCTTATCGAAGCGCTGGGTTTCGACGTCCTGGCCACCAAAAATCAGCACTTCTTTGTGCCCTTTCAGCATCTGTTCGGCGCTGGTGGTCACCTGCCCCATCGTATTCTGCATGTTCTTACTGATATTACGAAAACGCTTAGAGACCACGCGAATCGCAATCGACACAATCGGCGCCAGCACGATAAGGATCAGCGACAACTGCCAGCTGTAATAGAACATCAGAATAAACAGGCCAATGATCGAGGCGCCTTCACGCACCACGGTAATCAGCGCATTAGATGACGACGCAGCCACCTGCTCAGAATCGTAGGTAATGCGCGATAGCAAGGTCCCGGTTGACTGCTTATCGAAGAACGCAACAGGCATACCCATCATATGGCTGAACAGACGGCGACGAATGGTCATCACCACTTTGCCTGATACCCAGGAGAGGCAATAGCTGGAAACGTAGCTGGTGATGCCGCGAACGACCATCAGACCAATAACCACCAGAGGCATCCATAGCAACACTGAGCGATCCGTTTTACCAAAACCGTCGTCCAGTAACGGTTTGAGGAGCGATAACATAAAGGTATCGCTGGCTGCGTTAAGGACTAACGCTACGCCTGCCACGATAAGCCCCGTTCTGAAAGGAGCAATCACCGGCCAGAGTCGGCGGAAGGTCTGCCACGTGGAAAGATCTTTGTCGTTATGCATTCAAAAAACCAGCATTTGTTGAAATAGCCGCATATTCTACCCGTTATCTCCGGGCGCGCCAAACCACTGATGATACCAACGAGGTAAAATTTGCTCCCGTAAGCGCCGGATTTGCCAGCCTTGTTGTGAAAACGTCACCGTTATTTGTCCATATCGGGGGGTTGTGAGCCACAGATACCCCTCATTTTTGTAACGCCGGGCCACTTTGACAGAAGGCAGCCGCCAGGCGTTATAGCGGGAGGCCGACACCAGCGCAATCTGCCCGCCCGCGCGCTGCACCAGCGGCACTGACGACGAGGTATTGCTGCCATGGTGCGGCACCTGGATAAGTGTAGACGCAAGATATTGCCAGTGACGGCTGAGCAGCGCTTTTTCGCCCTGCGCTTCAATGTCGCCAGTTAACAACAGGCTATGAACGCCATCCTCAATTTTGACGACGCAGGAGCCGTTGTTGCCGCGCTGCGCTGAGGCAGAGATGGGCCAGTGGGCGGTGAACGTCAGTCCCTGCCACTGCCAGCGCTGCCCGCGAAAGCATGCCCCATGACCAGGCCAGCCCAGCGGACTTCGTATCCACATTTCCGGCCACGCATTGCGTAATGACTCCAGCCCACCGATATGGTCCAGATGCTCGTGGCTTACAATCACGCCTTCGGGGTGTAAGTGATGCCAGCGCAGCCAGGGGATAATCAGCTGCTGAGCGCTGTCGCCACCTGGCCATGCCGGGCCGGTATCATACAGAATCACCCTACCCCGACGCTCGATAACCATCGCCAGCCCCTGACCGACATCCAGCATATGCACGGACCACCCGTCTGTTGTGCTTTTCCGCCATAACGGAAAGGTGAGCAGTATCAGAGCCGAAAGACAGACTATCGGGTAGACCCGAAACCCGCGCATTCTCCAGGCAATGATCGCGCCCCAGGGCAATAAGGTCAGCCACAGCCAGCGTTTATCGACCGTTATCCAGCCGTCTGGCAGCGTGGTTAAAAAACCGAACAGCAGCGACAAGGATCGATCCGCCAGCAGCCAGACTGCGTTTTCCGCACCAGGGAATGGCCAAAGATGCAGCCACATCCCCAGAAGAATGAGCGGCACTGAGATAAAGGTCACCAGCGGGACTGCAATCAGGTTTGCCACCAGCGATGAGAGACTAAACCCATGAAAGACCACCACCTGCACCGGCAGCAACAGTAGCAACATCCCGAGCTGCAGATGCAGCAGATTCACGCCTGTGCGCAGGGGCCATGGCAACGACCAACGTGGGTTGGGTATCCACTGATACCAGAAAATCAGCGCCGCAACCGCAAAAGCTGAAAGCAAAAGGCTGTGTGACAGCACCGCCAGCGGATCGACCAGTAAAATCGCCGCCACGCAAACCAGCCAGACCTGCCACGATGACCAGCGGCGACCGCTCAGCTGCAGGGCAAGATACACCGCCAGAGAGACCACCGTGCGCAGCGCCGGGGGCTGCATGCCAGTTAGCCAGGCGTAAAAGGCGGCAAAGAAAAAGCCTGCCACCAGCGGCGCGCGCCAGCCCACCCAACGACCGGGGATAAAAAACTGGATGCCGCGTGCCAGCAGCCAGATGACCGAGGCGGCCAGCGCGATATGCAAGCCGGAGATTGCCATCAGGTGGGCGGTACCTGTTTCGCGCATCAGATTTTTAATCTCCGGCGTCACCGCCAGACGTTCCCCCATACCCAGCCCAAGCAGGACCGGCCCCCAGGCGTAAGGGGATAGCGTTGTCGTTAGCGACGTCAGATAACGTGCGCGCAGGCTGCAGCGGCTCTCCTTCACCTCGGCATGGGTAAAGCGTCCGGTCAACGGCTGATGTTGCGTCAGGGCATAGCGCTGAGAATCGAATCCCCCTTCGTTGAGCTGCCCGTGAACGGCGCGTAACGATAAGGTCATATTCCAGCGTTGCCCGGCACAACCGGTCTGCGGCAAAGCATTGCCATACAGGGTGATGCCCACCGCGGGTAGCATCCGTCTTCCGTTAAGCCGAACGATGCGCCCCTGATGTACCGTGGCACCATCGCTGGCGATGATTTCCACCTCTGCCTTCTGCGGCCCGGTTGTCAGATGCTGCATCGGCCAGACAGCACTCAGCGCCGCCAGTCCTCCCCACGCAAAAAAGAGCAGCCAGAATCCGGCATAGTGGGCGGCTTTAACGCGCGTTAAGGCCAGCGCCACCCCCACCACCAGTGTGGCCTGGATGACGGGCAGTTCAGGCAGCACGGGCAACCACAGCAGCGGAAAAATGGCCAGGATCAGACATGCCGCTAAGGCAGACAAACTCATTCACACCTCCCTGTTTCGGGCCAGTGTGCGGCTTCGGGGTCGGTGTGTCAGACTGGGAAATGAAAGGTTACGAGGAAGGCTGGCGGGTGATTATTGGTTTGCAGCAACTATCGGCAGGAATTGCGGGGCAACGTCAGGATGTTGAAAATACCCACAAAAAAAGCACCCGCAGGTGCTTTCTTTTGACAACTCAGTTTTACCCGTAGGGAAAACTCAGTCTTCGTAAATATTGGCGCGATCGCGCAGTTCTTTACCCGGCTTAAAGTGTGGAACGTACTTACCTTCCAGCTCGACTTTATCGCCAGTCTTCGGGTTACGCCCGGTTCGTGGAGCACGATAGTGCAGAGAAAAACTACCGAAACCGCGGATTTCAATGCGCTCGCCCTGGGCAAGAGTGGTGGCCATATGCTCCAACATCTCTTTGACCGCATCTTCCACTGCTTTAGCAGGGATATGCGATTGCTGACTGGCAAGTCTTTCAATCAATTCTGACTTGGTCATGATTCCTCCGGTTCCTTCAACAAATGAGCTAAACAGCTTAAACAAGGGCGGCCGTAGCCGCCCTTTGTTATTGATTACAGGACGAATCCTGCAATCTGTCAAGTCACTCAGAGAGTAACTTACTCGCCTTTAGCAGCTTTGAAAGCTTCAGCCATTGCGTTGTTGGAGAAACCTACATCTTCCTGTTTGTTAACAGTTGCGATTGCATCTTTCTCATCAGCTTCGTCTTTAGCACGAACAGACAGGCTGATTGCACGGTTCTTACGATCAACGCCGGTGAATTTAGCTTCAACGTCGTCGCCTACGCTCAGAACCAGAGTTGCATCTTCAACGCGGTCACGTGAAGCTTCAGAAGCGCGCAGGTAACCTTCAACGCCGTCAGCCAGTTCTACGGTTGCGCCCTTAGCGTCAACTGCAGTGACTTTACCGTTTACGATTGCGCCTTTCTTGTTCACTGCAACCCAGTTGTTGAACGGATCTTCTGCGAGCTGTTTAACGCCCAGAGAGATACGCTCACGCTCTGCGTCAACCTGCAGAACAACTGCTGCGATTTCGTCGCCTTTTTTGTATTCACGTACTGCTTCTTCGCCTGCAACGTTCCAGGAGATGTCAGACAGGTGAACCAGGCCGTCGATGCCGCCGTCCAGGCCGATGAAGATACCGAAGTCAGTGATAGACTTGATTTTACCTTCAACACGGTCGCCCTTGTTGTGGG